>CALEYM010000638.1 GCA_937926185.1 uncultured Bacteroidota bacterium
GGGGGATAGGGGGGAAATCAGATCTTTTTCAGATGTATCTCTTCCAGGTGGGAAGTATTGTCGTCTTTCAACTTCATCACCGTATCCGTTTTTTCCAGGATAACCCAGTCCTGGTTCAGGTCGTCGAGGGGTTTGCCGGCGACCAGTACGATCAGCAGTTTGTCCTTGCTGTCGTCGAAATGCGTATTCCAGGCGCCGTTAACTGTGCTGCCGCCGGGCGCATAAGCAATAAAAGCGCCGTTGTCTTTGAACTCGAAGGAGTAGCCGCCGAAGTTGGAACTTTCCTCTTTGTCTTTATCCCAAAAGTAGGTCACTACCCATTTGGAGCCGCCGAGTTGGGGGTCGGGGCCGGCGGAATTATCGTCCGATGAATTTTTGCAGCTGCCGAGCGCCAGGACGAACATAATGGCTAAAAAAAGAACTTTATTCATAGTGCGAAGCGTGTTTTGTGTTGAGACAAAGATGGGCATGAAGACGCCCCTTTCACAAAACAAAAGCGCCGGGCCGGTAAAAGCGCGCGCTCAAACCGGCAAACTGCCGGAAGAATGATTGTAAAACCAAAACTTTACGGAAATTTAGCCCTTCGGAATTTAACGACTATATTTGATGAAGACATTTCTACCCGTTCTACCAGCCCTGATCCTTGGGTTGCTTTGTTTTAAAAACACCGCTTTCTCCCAGATCAACGACAATTGTGACGGCGCTGCTGAAATTTTCAACGTGGAGAACTTTTGTTCTCCTTTTGCCGCCGGCAACACGTTTTTTGCCACGGCCAGCCCTGTGCCCAAGCCGCCCTGTTTCACCACGGCCAACCGCGATATCTGGTTTTTTTTCACCGCCGCGGCCACCGATGTCAGCATCACCATCAACGGCTCCAGCGCCACGCCCGGCGGAACCCTTGGGCGGCCCTCCGTGGCCCTGTACCGCGGCGAATGTCCCGGCCAACTTACCCTGCTGGGTTGCGAGCACGACAGCCAGTTCGACATTGCAGAACTCGTTGTGGGCGACCTGACGCCCGGCGAAACCTACTACATCCGGGTGGACGGCTCTTTCCCTGGGTCGTTTCAATATTGTATCCGCAATTTTTTCAGCGCGGGGCCGCCCTCGGGCGATTGTATCGAGTCGACGGTACTATGTGAAAAACGACCGTTTTCAGTGCCCGCCATCACCGGTCCGGGCATCGACCCCTCCGAACTCGACGGCGCCGATTGTTTTGCGGGGCTAACGGGCATCGAAACACAGGTGGCATGGTTTGTCTGGACGGCTTCCACCAGCGGCCCGCTGGAGTTTACGCTCACGCCCAACAACCCCAACGACGACCTCGACTTCGTGGTGTACCGCCTTCCGAACGGCCCAGCCGATTGCGGCAACAAAATCGTGGAGCGATGCATGGCCGCGGGCGACTTTTTTTCCAACAGCCCCTGTATGGGCCCTACCGGCCTGAGCGCCTCGGCTACCGATATTTCACAGCCGCCCGGCTGCGCGCCCGGCGAAGACAATTTCCTCGCGCCGCTCGACATGGTAGCCGGCGAGACTTACGCCCTGGCGGTCAATAATTTCACCAACAGCGGCAGCGGTTTTCAGATCGACTGGGGCGTTGCCGGGAACGCCGACTTTCAAAGCCCTAATGCAGGTTTCAGCGACGATAATGCCGGCAACCCGCTTTGCCTGGGCGAGACCATTGCATTCACCGACACCACTTCGTTTCCGGGCGGCAACCTGACGGGTTGGGAATGGAATTTCGGCAAAGACGCCGTACCGGCTACTGCCGCCACGCAAGGCCCGCATACCGTGCAATATGCCTCGGAAGGCGCCAAGACGGTGACCTTGACGGTGGAAACGGCGCTCGGCTGCCGCGTCACAGTGACCCGCCAGATCGAAGTAGAGTTTTGCTGCGCCCTCGAAGCCGCCGTTGCCGTATCGGCCGGCTGCGCGCCCGAAGACAACGGCGCCGCGGCCACTGCAACGCTCAGCGACGCGCTGGCCCCGTTCACTTACACGTGGAGCAACGGGCAGTCGGATTCCACTGCCGCCAACCTCGCAAGCGGGAACCACACCCTCATCGTAGAAGATGCCAACGAATGTGCCGACACCGTGGCTTTTACGGTCAATCCGGCTGTGATCACCTACAACGGCCCGAAGGATACGCTTATCCTGGCCGGCCAGCCGGTGACCCTTACCGTGGGTAGTTCCGATCAAAATATCGATGTAACCTGGACCAGCGGCAACGACACCCAAAACGGCCCTTCGATCCAGGTATCGCCCACCGATACCACGATTTACTACATCGATGCCGTATCGGGCGATTGTATCTTCTCCGATTCGGTCATTGTCGCTGTTCAACCCGAACGGTTTATCATGCCGAATGCTTTTACGCCCAACGGCGACGGCGACAACGACACGTTTTATCCCGTGGCCTCCGGCGTGGAAATTTTTGAATTCAGTATCTGGTCGCGCTGGGGCAACCTGGTGTACGACGACCCTTCCAAAGGCTGGGACGGCAATACCAACGGCAGCGCGGCGCCCACCGACATATACGTCTACCGCATCGCTTACCGGCGCCTGAGCGGAGAGGAAATCGTGCAAAAAGGAGATGTAGCGTTGCTGCGATGATTTAACCCGACTAAATTTTTTGCTATGAAACATGCCTTACCGGGCTTTATCCTCTGTTGGGTATTGCTGGGGGCGTCACCGGCCCCGGCCCAGTCCTTTAAAAAAGGATACCGTTATTATCAAAAAGGCGATTATCCTACCGCGACGCTAATTTTTCAGCGATACCGGCAGCATAAAAAATTTGCCGCCGCCGCGCGTTATTTCAATGCAAAAACTGGACTTGCCAATACCCGCGACTTGCCCGGCCTGCTCGATATCGACCGCGAGTTGGTTACTGCCGACAGCCTTTACAAGCGACTTAAAACCCGCCAGGCCCGCCGGCTAAAGCGAAAATACGGCGTAGATACGACGGTCATCGCCGATCTGCGCGGCGAAGCGCAGCGCTGGGCCATAGCCTGGACCCGCGCCCGCGGGACCCTGGGCGCCCTCGACTCGCTGTTCCAATTCCTCGACAAGCCCCTGCCAAAAATTCGTCCGGAGATGGAATCCGCCCGCACCGACATCGTGAACGCACAACTCGGCAGCCGCGATTACGACGTGATGACGGCAATTCTGCGCCGCTACATCGAATACGTGCTGCCGGAAAACTACGGCCAAACGCGCCGTATGTCCGAACAAATATGGCCGGCCTTTCTCGAAAAATACCCACCCTGTGATCTCGACCGTTTCGCCGCAGATCACCCGCTGACGTTCGCGGGTCGCGATTGCTGGCGCGAAGAGGTACGCGGGCGACTCTGTTCCGGCGATATAAATGCCTTGCTGGATTTTCACGCACAAAACCGCTGGACGGCCCTCGAAATCGTGTTGCTCAATGCTATTGCCGACCTGCGTACAGACAGCGCCGTAATTATTGACAGTATTCACGTTCAACGGGATTTCGACCTGCGCCGCCGCAATTATCTGCGCGAGCAATTCCGCAACGGAAACGCCGTAAAGGATACCGTGACCGCTTTTAACGGCGCCCTCGAATATATCAGCCGGTATGCCCCCCGTTACTCCGCATTTCGCCTGATGGAGGAAAGTCTGCAATTTTTTCTCGAACAACGGCTCTATGTCAGCGCCATTCACCTGCTCGAAGCTGCGCGGCCGTATTTTCCCGATACCCTGCCAAGGGGTTGTAATACCAATTTCGACTACCAGCGCCGCGTCAAACCCTGGATCGACGGCAAACTGCCCATCCTGCGCCGACCCGACCGGACGGTGAACAAACGTCCGCTTAAATCCCTGAACACGTCGGAAGGCGACGAATCCAGTCCGGTGGTATCCGCCGATGGCCGGGAGATCTGGTTTGCCGCTTCGGGCCGCCCCGATAATCTGGCCGGCCAGGACGTATTTTATGCGCGCCGGGATGCGCAAACCGGCGATTGGAACATCCCTGCCCTGGTGCCCGAACTTTCGGGCCCCGGCAATCAAATACCGCTTTCTGTCACCGCCGATGGGCGCCAGATGTTGCTTTTTATCCATAACCGGCTGTATATCAGCCGGCGCAGCGGCGCTACCTGGAGCCCGCCTGCGCCCTTACCGGTTGGAGGTATTGCCGTGCTCGGCAAGGGTTGCCTGAGCGCCAGCGGAGACACGCTTATCCTCGAAGGCGCTTATTCGGCAGGTACGGCCACCACTTCGCCCGATGTTGACCTCTTTGTCAGTATTCGCAACGCCAATACCGGCGAATGGAGCCGCCCTGAGGCGCTCGGCGCCGACATCAATACCGATCTTGACGAGACCAGTCCCTACCTGAGTCCCGATGGACAAACCCTCTGGTACGTCAGCACCGGCTATCCCGGCCTTGGCGGCAGCGATGTATTCATGGCCCGGCGCAACGGCCCCGGCTGGGCGCGCTGGACGCGGCCGGAAAACATGGGCAAGGAAATCAACGATACCTACCCGCACCGGGGGTTTACCACCTTGGCAAAGGATGGGAAGAAAGGATGGGGCAGTGTGGACGGGGAATTAGTGGAAATGTCGTGGTAGTATCAGGGTTTGCGCAGCTCCCGCCATGTTGCTACAGCCAACGTCAGCACGGTCAACGGGATAACAAACCAAATCATGGCCGTTGCAAAATTATGCAGCGAGGCGTCTCGTTGGCTGGCCAGGATCAGGTAAACGGTATAGGCCAAATAGTAACCCAGAAAAACCACGCCTTCCCAGCGATCCAGTTTTTTACCGGTGAAAAATATGGGTAAACAGGCCACTGCCGCGGCAATCATCACCGGCAGGTCGAACATCAGGGCTGTTGGGGCTACCGTAATGCCGCCCTTGCCGATAATAGCTGATAAGCTCAGGATATACAGCAGGTTAAAAATATTGCTGCCTACCACGTTGCCCACGGCGATGTCGCGTTCGCCGCGGATGCTGGCGATAACGGAGGTGGCCACTTCGGGCAAGGAAGTGCCGGCGGCCACAATGGTAAGGCCGATAACCAGGTTGCTGACGCCCATGCTCGTTGCGATAGCGATGGCGCCGTTCACCAGGAAACGCGAACCTACTATAAGCAATGCCAGGCCAGCTACCACCAGCAGGAGTTGCAACGCCATACTGCCTTTTTCCGGTTTGGATTCTGCCGCGTATTCTTCCCGGTATTCTTCCAACACCGCCTTACTTTTTTCTTTCCGGCTCAGCCGGATGACAAAAACCGTATAAGCAATACCCAATACCAGCAAAACGATGCCTTCCCAGGGCCTGATGATGCCGTCCCAGGCAACCAGCAACGTCAGGAGTGAAGCGCCGATCATAATCGGCACATCAAGACGTATGAGTTGTTGTGCCACCACCAGCGGCACGATCAGGGAAGATAGCCCCAGGATGAACAGCACGTTGAAAATATTGCTGCCCACCACGTTGCCCAGGGCAATATCCGTCTGCCCGTTGGCAGCCGACATGACGCTGACGGCCAGTTCCGGCGCGCTGGTGCCAAAGGCTACCACGGTAAGGCCGATCACCAACGGCGAGATACCGATGGACGCGGCAATTTTAGAAGCGCCTCTCACGAGGGCTTCTGCTCCGAAGAGCAACAGGAAAAAACCGGCGATGAGTTGTAGCGCGATCATTTTCGGGAAAATGGCGGAAAAATGAGGGCGCAAGGTAAAACCATCTGCCGGTATTGTTTACTGGATAATACCAACTACCGTTGCTCCAGAGTATCAGAATCTCCGCCGTATCCAGTCGGATAAAGGTGTCGAAACAGTTTCCCGGTTTTGTTCCGGTGTCCTTTCCCGTACCCATGCTTTGGGATACGCGTTGAGGTGAACGACCGTTTGTTCGTAAACCAACGCGGCGCCGCCAGAACGCGGGCTGTCGTAACGCAGGTCTTCGCCAAGGCCGACCGGCTCGAAACCGGTTTCCACGGCCTCGGTTAACGAGCGCAAAAAAGAATATGCTTCGATGGGCAAATTTTCGGCTGCCACTTCCTGAACCGGACGGATCATCGCTTCCACGGCAAAACTTTTTACCAGTTTTTCGTGTACATCGGAATAGGCGTCCGGGCGCGACAGGAAATCTGCGCCCGCGGGTTGGCCGTTGATCAGCATGACCATGCCTTTTTGCCCGGGCTGCAGGGGGAATGCGTTCAGGTAGCCGCTCAGGTCGGTTTCGCGCTGTTCGTAAGCGTCGCTCATCGCGCCGGAGCGGGAAAATGTATTCAGGCTTTGGTGATACGATGCCACCTCGTTCCATACGGCGCCTTGTTCGGCGTCGTACGACTTACGACTCATCAGGTTGGCATATACCCGCTCCGATTTGGAACTGCGCGAGCGCGCCGGCATAAAATGCCCTGATTCGCTAAAGGAGCGGCTGTTGTAATTCCAGCGGCCCTGTTCGGTACAGCTGACCGGGATCACGGTTTCGCTTTTGGCAGCCAGCAAAATGGAAGTATTGATAATACGGTTTTGTTTGGCGCCTTTTACTTCTTCGCCGTCGAGCAACAGCACCGGCTGATCGCCCCGGTTAATCACTTTCAGATTGGGCACCGAGCCTCCTTCGCTCACTTCGGTGATTTCCACGAAGCCCTTCGCGAGGGCGCTTTTCATGGTGAGATAGGAAAATGGGGTGTCCGGGCCTTCAAAAAGCGGCACCATGGCCAGGTTTTTAAATACGACCGGTTCTCCCAGGCGGATACTTTGCAGAGTAGATTCAATAACGGATCTCATACGCGACCATTTTAAAATATGAAAAGACAAGGCGGGCGCATACTGGAATAAAACGTCCCCTAAACATCTGATTGGGTCGTAAAAGTTCCGGAGGAGAGAAATTTAACAAAAAAATTATCGGAAAATTTCTTTTAAAGGCAAAGAAATGCCAAGGCGTGGGTCTTCAAGGGTTTCTTCACTGGTGAAAGTTCGGTAGTGTCGCGGAGCATCGAAGACGTAAATAGTTTTAAAGGGAAGAACCACCAGCCAGGCGGACTTAACACCCGCGATAAAATATTCCCCGATCTTGTCGATCATTTCCTGGGCGCCTTGCGTGGGTGATTGAATTTCAACGACGCCCAATGGAGGTTCGGCGATTTTTATTTCGTCATTCAGCCAATCTGTTTCTTGTTCTGCCGGATAAATGGCAAGGTCGGGAGTCCGGTCTTTTACCGGCATTTCAAGTGAAATTTCTGAAAGAATATCAAATTGGTTCCCGTAAGCATTGGACAGCGCTGTTGCCAACCGGGTTTGTAGTTTACTATGATTTTTGCTTGGCATAGGTTTACCCCGTTCTATTTCATAGTCGTTCAATTGAGCTGTCATTGCATCCATTGCCATTCAAATTTTTACAAAAATACTTTATACCCCTGTAGGAAACAACAAAGTTATGCCAGCAAATATTTTTTCAAACTTCAGACCAACGGATTTGCCCCCTACTTTCCGCCGGGGCGAAATTAAAAAAGAAGCTGTCTCATAAGTGCTTGCACATTACAAATTGAACAGTGGTCATCGTACATTTCAAT
>CALEYM010000639.1 GCA_937926185.1 uncultured Bacteroidota bacterium
TTTTTAAAACCTGGAAAGTCTAAAACCGCGACGCAATCAAAACAATATTTTGCTCCACAATTCGGGCATTTCAATGACCCGACTTTTGACACAACCCCTTACGCATTTCCATTTTGGAGAAACAAATAAATTAACTGCAAAGACAAAAAGTTCAGCACATGCACACACTACTCGGTTGCAACGGCACCACCGGTCCCGGCCTGGCCAGGGCCCTTCGTCAGCAAAACCTTACCGTGCGCGGCGTAAGCCGCCGCCCGCATCCCGGCGATTGGGAACACAGGGTGGCCGACGTGACCAATCCGGCGGAGGTTTTGGCAGTCGTAGACGGTTCCGAGGTGGTCTACCTCCTGGTGGGCCTGCAATACGACCTGAAAGTATGGCGACGCGACTGGCCCGTTATCATGGAAAACGTCATCACTGCCTGCCAGGCTGCGGGAGCCAAACTGGTATTCATGGATAACGTGTACGCCTATGGCTTAGTGGAAGGCCCGATGACTGAAAAAACGCCCATGCGCCCCAACAGCGAAAAAGGCAAAGTGCGCGAAAAAATCGCCCGCATGCTGCTCGACGCCATGGATGGAGGGATGCGCGCCTGCATCGCCCGGGCGGCCGATTTTTACGGCCCGCACTGCGAAAACAGCGCGCTCAATTCCACCGTTTTTGAAAAATATGCCGCCGGCAAAAGCGCCATCCTGATGGGCCGGGCCGATAAAGCGCACACTTACACATACTCCGCTGATCTCGGCCCGGCCCTGGCCATACTCGGTACCGACAAGCGCGCCGACGGGCAAGTCTGGCACCTGCCCACTTCCGGCGAACGCTGGACCGGCGACCAGTGGGCGCGTGCCGCCGCCGCCGCTTTCGGCGTAGCGCCAAAATATCAGACCATACCCACGTTTATGCTGCGCCTGATGGGACTGTTTAACCCATTGATGCGCGAACTGGCGGAAATGAACTACCAGTTCACGCACGATTACGTTTTTTCTTCCCAAAAATTTGAAAACACGTTCGGCATAAAACCGACGCCGGTTGAAACGGGGCTGGCAGAAACGGTGAAGTACTACCGGGAGAAGCGGAAGTAATGTTGTTAGGGGAGGTTGAAACATTAAAGTTTGGGATGATTCCTGTTTCTTTGCCTGTTCATTCCACGCAGTCTAACCTTTCCCTGCCATGAATTTACCGATCCGGTTTTGCTCTAAGCTCCTATGCTTCTTTTTCCTGCTTCTGGCCGTCAATGGCCTTCTCGCCCAACGTACCTTCCCGCCCACCGCGCCCTCCGATAAACGCGACGGCGCATTTGCTTTTACCAACGCCACGATCTGGGTGGATTATAAAACACGCTTAGAGGGCGCTACGCTTGTCGTTCGAAAAGGTAAAGTAGAGGCCTGCGGCCAAAACGTAACTGTGCCAAAAGACGCCGTGGTGACCGACTGTTCCGGCAAAATCATCTACCCTTCCTTCCTCGATATTTACGCCGCGGGCTACGGCCTGCCGGCCCCCAAAGCTGAGGGGCAGGCGCCGGCCCAGCGTCCGCAGGAATATTCCAACAAAAAAGGCGCTTACGCCTGGAACGAAGCCCTCAAACCCGAATTCAACGCCGGCGACGCTTTCGCCAATGACCCGAAGGCCGCCGACGAATGGCGGAAAGCCGGTTTCGGCGCCCTGCTCACACATCGCGCCGACGGCATCGCGCGCGGCACAGGAGCACTGGTGGCCTTGTCCGACGAACGGGAACACGAGGCGATCCTGATGCCCCGGGCAGCCAACTATCTGTCTTTCCGGAAAGGTACCAGCACCCAGGATTACCCCTCCTCGCTCATGGGATGCATCGCCCTGATCCGCCAAACCTATCTCGACGCCGACTGGTATAAGACTGCCGGTTACCAAGAGGAAAAAAATAACTCCCTCGATGCCTGGAATACCGTTCAGGCGCTGCCGCAAATTTTTGAAGCGTCCGACAAACTCGACGTACTGCGCATCGGCGCCATCGGGACGGAATTCGGCAAAAAATATGTGGTTAAAACAAACGGCGACGAGTATCAGCGCATTGCCGAAATAAAGGCCGGCGGGCAGGCCCTCATCGTGCCGCTCAATTTCCCCGAAGCGTCCAACGTCAACGACCCTTACGACGCCCTGAACATCGCGCTCAAAGACCTCAAACACTGGGAAATGGCGCCGTCCAACCCGGCACGGCTGGCCGCTGCCGGTATTCCTTTCGCCCTTACGGCCAGCGACCTGCGCGACAAAAAAAGTTTCCTGGAAAACCTGCGCAAAGCCGTCGAATACGGCCTTTCGGAAGAAAATGCCCTGAAAGCCCTTACCGAGCAACCCGCCCGGTTGATCAACGCTTATGACCTGGTGGGAAGTTTGGAAACGGGTAAAACGGCCAATTTTCTCATCACAACGGGCAACATTTTTAAACCGGAAACAAAAATCCGCGAGCACTGGGTCAGGGGTAAAAAATTTGAGGTGGAGCCGGATAAATATGACGGGAAAAACCTGACCGGCGTGTATCAACTCAGCTTTGGCGCCGACCGCTACACTCTCACCGTCAAAGGCAAACCGGAAAGCCCCGAGGCCGGCCTGATGCGCGCCGACAGCTCCAAACTGAAAGCCAGCCTCTCCTACGGCAATGGCCTGGTGGCGCTTAATTTCCAACCCGATTCCACGGTCAAGGCATTCGTTTCGCTCACCGGAGAAGTCAAAACCCGTAGCTGGGCCGGCCGCGGAACGCTGCCGGACGGCAGCTGGACCGATTGGAAAGCCGAACGTACGGGCGACGCGCCGGCCGACCGGCCCCGGCGCCCGGAAAAAGAAGCCACGCCACCCGAAACCGGCGACCTGATCTACCCCTTTGTCTCCTTTGGTTGGAAAGAACAACCCAAACAAGGCGCTTGGCTCGTCAGAAACGCCGCGGTTTGGACCAGCGAACAGGAGGGCATCCTGCAAAACACCGACGTTTATTTCGCCGAAGGCAAAATACAACGTATCGGTCGCAACCTGCCCGTGCCCGCCGGCGCCGCGGTGATCGATGGTACCGGCAAACACCTGACCGCCGGCATCATCGACGAACATTCGCACATCGCCGCCACCAGGGGTATCAATGAAGGCGGCCAGGAATCGTCCGCCGAAGTGCGTATTGCCGACGTGCTTGATTCGGAAGACAACGATATCTATCGCCAACTGGCCGGCGGCGTCACCAGCAGCCATATCCTGCACGGATCGGCCAACCCCATCGGCGGCCAAACGCAACTGATCAAACTCCGCTGGGGCGCCGCGCCGGAAGACCTGAAGTTCCGAAACTGGCCCGGCTTTATCAAATTCGCCCTGGGCGAAAACGTAAAGTCGAGCAACGGCGGCGACAACAGCCGTGCCAGCTACCCGCAAACGCGCATGGGCGTGGAACAGGTGTTCGCCGATTATTTCACCCGTGCCCAGGAATATGGCCGCCTGAAAAAATCGGGCAAACCCTACCGGAAAGACCTGGAAATGGAAGCCCTGCTGGAAATACTGGAAAGCCGGCGTTTTATTACCTGCCACTCCTACGTGCAAAGCGAGATCACCATGATGATGCGCGTGGCGGAAAAATTCGGCTTCCGGCTCAATACCTTTACCCACATCCTGGAAGGATACAAAGTGGCTGATAAAATGAGCAAACACGGCGCGGGCGGCAGTTCGTTCAGCGACTGGTGGGCCTACAAGTACGAGGTGTTCCACGCCATTCCGTACAACGCCGCTATCATGCAAAAACAGGGCGTCACCGTGGCTATCAATTCCGACGATGCCGAAATGGCCCGCCGCCTCAACCAGGAAGCCGCCAAAACGGTGCTTTACGGCGGCGTTAAAGAAGAAGAAGCCTGGAAAATGGTCACCATCAACCCGGCCAAACTGTTGCACGTGGACGATCGTGTGGGCAGCATCAAAACCGGAAAGGACGCCGACCTTGTTTTGTGGAACAACAACCCCCTGTCTATTTACGCCCGCCCGGAAAAAACCTGGGTGGACGGCATCGATTATTTCGACCTGGAGAAAGACGCCAATATGCAGGATTGGGTGCATAAAGAACGCGCCCGCCTCGTGGCTAAAATGCAGGCGGCAAAAAAACCGGGCGATGGCGGCGAACGGCCCGCGCGGCGTACGCGGGAGCATTACCACTGCGACAGTATGGAGGACGAAGGAAATTAAACGCCCCGGGAATTATTCGCCCGGCGCCGGCGTTACCTTTGCCCGAACAGATCATGCAAACAGGAACCGTAATTAAATCAACCGGCAGTTGGTACAACGTGCGCCCCGACGACAACAACGAGGTGTTGCAATGCCGTATCGTGGGCAAATTCCGCCTGGAAAATATACCGCTCACCAACCCGGTTGCAGTGGGCGACCGGGTGGAGATTGAACCCGATCAGCCGGGGCAGGCCCTCATTAAGAAAATCCTGCCCCGGCGCAATTACGTGGTGCGCCAATCGCCCCGCCGAAAACACGACCTGCACCTGCTGGCCGCCAACATCGACCAGGCCGTGTTGATCGTCACCGTGGTGCATCCCAATCTCAAGCCGGGTTTCATCGACCGTTTCCTGCTGATGACCGAACCGCACGAAATTCCCGTTACCATCGTATTCAACAAGGGGGACCTGTACAGCGAAGAGGACGTGGCCGTGTTTTTTGCCATGAAGAAAGTTTATGAAAAAATCGGCTACCGGGTATTGGCCACCTCCGTTAAGGATCGCAAAGGCCTTGATGCGTTTCGCGATACTTTAAAAGGTAAAACCACCCTGCTCAGCGGCCAATCGGGCGTGGGCAAAAGCAGCCTGATAAACGCTATTCAGCCTCAACTGGAACTCCGTACCGGCGAGATCAGCGATTATTCCGGCAAAGGCCAGCACACCACCACCTTCGCCGAAATGCTCGAACTGGATTTCGGCGGCTACATTATCGACACGCCGGGCATCAAAATGTTGTCGTTCAACGACAAGGACCCGCAAAACGTAGCGCATAGCTTCCGCGAGTTTTTTGCCCTTTCCGATCAGTGTAAATTCGGCGCCTCCTGCCTGCACCGCAATGAGCCGGGCTGCGCCGTGCGCAAGGCCGTTGAAAGCGGTGAAGTGAGCGAACTCCGTTATTCCAACTATCTGGGCATTCTGGAGGGGGTGGAGGATCAGAATTATTGGGAGCGGTGGAAAGACATTTGACTTGCGACCACATTGATCTCATTGACCACATTTAATACAAAAGTCTTCCGCCAGTAGCAGTGTTTTCCCCATGTAATGTTTTTTTGGATGCAGATGTCGCTGCATGGCCGGGGTTATTTCGGGGTCTTTTTCCAAAAACGTCATCAGGGTTCGCAACACTTTAAAATACCGGCCAATGTCATGCTGGGCCGGGATGTCGCGCGCCTGAAATCGGGTGAGGGTATTGCGGAAGGCACCGAAATCGTAAGGCGCGTATTGATCCGGGTAGCGGAAGGCCAGATATAGCGCGATCATCCGGTAATCGTCGTGGTAGTGATTGTTTTCCACCGAAGTGGAATGTGCGCGTTTGTAGTCGCGCAGCAGTTCGTCGCAGCCGAATAAAAACCGGTCGATGCGGGCTTCCGTGTCGCGGGTTTCGTTGAACAGGTCGTCGAACATAGCCGCCGCGGTGCGGGGCTCGAATCGCCAGAATTCAAGCATCATCCGTTTGGGATACCAGTTTTCGGTTTGCCACAGGCGGCGGGTTTCGCTGTTTTGCAGGCTGCGGTCGAACATCGCCGCCGGGTCGGGGTCGGCGGGGTTCCAGTTGGCCTGGAAATGCTGGAGCGACTCCCATTTGTATACAAAAGGATGATGCCGCAGTCCCTGCAGCCAGGATTTATATTCGGCGATGGCCGACTGAATTTTGGAAAGTACCATTTATGAGGTGGTTATTTCACGGGTTCCAGGAAAATTTCTTCGCCATAAACAGGCGTTTCAGTCACCGCTTCTATATCGATGGTGATATTGATATCATCCACCCAGTTGTCGCTGCGGAAAGCAAAAACGTAGCTGCCCTGCAACGGGGAATACCGGCGTTGCACATCCACGCTGATACCGCCCTGCCAGATGAAAGCGTCGTAGGGCTCGCGTTTGTTGAATTTGGGCAGGTTTTCGGCCGTCAGCAGGGCATATTCCACGTCTTCGCCGGCCTTGGGTACCGTGAGGTCGATAGCCATGCCGAGCGCAAAGGCGGCCAGGGCCGTTTCCGGCAGCACCGGCAGCAATTTGGCGGCGCCGGAATTCAGTGCCGCGGTAAGCTGGTCGGCGTCTTTTTGCCGGGCTTCCGTCAGGGCCTGGCCGACGGAAATCCGGTAGGCCCAGCTGACTGTATAGGGCGGCAGGGTGAAGGTGTAGGCGCCCACCGGTTTTTTCAAACCCAGTTTGCTGCCGCTGACAGTCACCTGTCCGCCCAGGGAATGCATGTCCGTTTTTTTGCCGGCCGGTACCAGGCGGCGCTGTTCGCGGAATTGCGGATATTGCCGGATGTCCCAGAGCACCCGGTTATCCATCCGGCGGGTCAGCTCATCGCCGGGTGTGCGGTGCAGGGTGAAGCGGCATACTTTTTTGCCCATGCCGCTTTCGCGGAAACGCAACAGGTAAACGCCTGTTTGCGGGATCAGAACGTTTTGTGTCAGCGCCGAGTCCAATGCGTAAGTACTGAACAGGGTGGGGCCGCCGTGCTGGACAAACTCCACTGTTTTTACCTGCCGGCCAACCAGCAGGTGAATGTGGAGGGCGATCTGGTCGCCCTGCGCGAACGCATAAACGTAATCGTGTTCGCCATCCATGCGGAAGGTTTGATCGGCTACCGGGATCGGAGCCTGGGCAGCCAGCAGAATGGGGTAAAACAGACCGAGACAAAAGGAAAAGCGCATAGCTATTTTTTTCGATGCAAACCTTGTCCTGCAAATATCTGCCGCTTGTCCGTTGCCGG
>CALEYM010000640.1 GCA_937926185.1 uncultured Bacteroidota bacterium
AGAAGCCAAAAAAAGGCATGAAAAATGGTTGAGATAGAAATCTCAGTCCGGGCATTTGAAGATATAGATGAAATTGCCCTTTATTGGTCCGGTTTTTCTGAGAAAACAGCCCGTTATTACATAAACAAAATATACGCAACTATTGAGTTGCTTAAATCCTTCCCGAACTTGGGTAAAATTTCTCCCGAATTAGAATATCCTCATGTCCGGGAAATTTTGTCAGGGCCCTACCGGATATTTTACCACATCGTTTCCGAATACAAAATTCAGATCATTACCATTCATCATAGCGCAACGCCATTTGATTTTGAAAAACTGCGCCCTAATTGAGTGGAGACCTTTTCATCGACGATGATTTTCAACATTCAACCGCACGAACGAAAAATCTTCGAACAGGTCGCCCAATGCGCCCGCGAAATCGGCATGCCGGCCTACGTCGTGGGCGGCTACGTGCGCGACCGCCTGCTTGGCCGTCCCACCAAAGACATCGACATCGTATGCGTGGGCGACGGTATCCGCCTGGCGCAGACCCTGGCCGGCAAACTCAATCCGGCGCCCAAAATCGTGGTGTACCGCCGTTTTGGCACCGCTATGTTGCGGCACGAGGGCATCGAAATCGAATTCGTCGGCGCCCGCAAGGAGAGTTATCACATCGACAGCCGCAAACCGGATGTAGAGCAGGGCTCCCTGGAAGACGATCAGAACCGCCGCGATTTCACTATAAATGCCCTGGCCGTCAGCCTTAACGAGGCCGATTTTGGCCTGATCGTCGACCCATTCGGCGGCCTGGAGCACCTGGAAAAGAAGATCATCAAAACCCCGCTGGAACCCGGCCGTACCTTTTCGGACGATCCGCTGCGCATGATGCGCGCCGTGCGTTTTGCCAACCAGTTGGGTTTTGAAATTGAAAAAAATACCCTGGAAGGTATTGCAAAAAACAAGCAGCGTATCCACATCATCTCCAAAGAACGCATCACCACCGAACTGGAGAAAATACTGATGACGCCCAAACCCTCCACCGGGTTCAATCTGTTGTTCGATACCGGCCTGCTGCGCCTCATCCTGCCCGATGTGGCGGCTCTGCAGGGCGTGGAAGACCGCAATGGGCGGGGGCATAAAGACAATTTTTATCACACGCTCGAAGTGCTGGACAACCTCTGCCGGCGCAGCGACAACATCTGGTTGCGCTGGGCCGCCCTGCTGCACGACATTGCCAAACCGGCCACCAAAAAATACCACCCCGACGCCGGCTGGACCTTCCACGGGCATGAATGGCTGGGCGCCAACATGGTGCCGCGCATTTTCCGCAACCTCCGGCTCCCGCTCGACAGCAAAATGGACTATGTGCAAAAGATGGTGCGCCTGCACCTCAGGCCGATCAGCCTCACCAAGGAGGAAGTGACCGACAGCGCCGTGCGCCGCCTGCTGTTCGACGCCGGCCCCGATATCGACGACCTGATGAAGTTGTGCGAGTCGGATATCACTACCAAAAATCCCAAAAAGATGGCGCGTTACCTGGAGGGCTACGAATACCTCAAAGAACGTATGGCCCTGGTGACCCAAGCCGACCGGCTGCGCCTCTGGCAGCCGCCCATCACCGGCGACGTGATCATGGAAACATTCGGCATTGCGCCTTCCCGCGAAGTGGGCATCATTAAAACCGCCGTCCGCGAAGCCATTCTCGACGGGCTGATCCCGAATGAATTTGAGCCGGGGTTTCAGCGTATGCTCGAGGAGGGGGCAAAACTGGGGCTGGCGCCGAAGTCTGCCGCTATGCACAGGGAATAGCCGGTTTTTACTTTTCGAATTCAATGATGTACTCCGAGCAATATTTCCCCAAATCG
Source organism: uncultured Bacteroidota bacterium (assembly GCA_937926185.1). GTDB lineage: Bacteria > Bacteroidota > Bacteroidia > Chitinophagales > Saprospiraceae > M3007. The sequence continues at coordinate 1,845 of CALEYM010000640.1, forward strand.
GAGTACTTAAAGAACAGCCTGGCTCTTTTGCCCAGGCGCAGGCTGGTGTGCCGGTTGGCGATATCCTCCGGCGTGTTCAGCGGCTGCAGGGACGGATACCAGATGGTATGCCCCGGTTTGTCGAACAGCAGTTGCGGTTTGGTCCAGGCCTGGGAATTGTTGCCGGCGCCGAGGTCGGCATGCGGATTAAAGGAAATATACACACTGCTGCCGATCCAGGACTGACCCACCACCTTGCCCATGAGCATCACCCAGCAGTTGAGGTAGCTGTTCCAACTCACCGAGGGGCCCCAGTGGAAGCCGCCTTTTGGCGAGGAGGCCGGGCCACCGCCCTCGGCTCTGGGGATCTGGAGCGAAGCGATGGGCTTGCCCACGCCATCCCAGGGTGCATTGAAGCCCTGCCCGTCCCAGCGTTTGGCATTGCCCCGCGGATTTTCCAGATCGCTGATGCGGATGCGGGCCACACTGATGCACTGGCCGCTCCATTCGGTGTCTGGGTTGTACGTAGCGGCATCATAGACGCCCGGATAGCCGTACTCGCCGTAAAACAGATATAAATATTCGCCTACGGCTACTGCCGAGGGATCGCCCACGCCGCCGGCAAAGGTTTTGGAGGTATTGTGCGGCTTGAGGATCATACGCGGCTGTTTGTCTTCCAGGAACAGGCCCTTGTTTTCCCAACTCCAGCCGCCGTCGGTCGATTTCATAATGCCGATACGGCAAACGGCTGCCGGGGTGATGCGTTCGGTAAGGCCGAGCGGCCAGTCTTTGTCGATGTAACCCTCGCCGGTAGCCGGGTCGTAGGGCAGGGTTTCAGGGTAATTTTCGTTGTGGTACACGGCGTACAGGGTGCGGCCCTCGGTGTCGCGGGCGTCCTGGTACACGGTCTCGAACCAGACGGCGCCGTGCAGGCCGGGCTGGCCCTTTGGCGCATTTTTCGGCATTGCGGGCGCTATGTACGCGGAAGCGGGATTGCTGAACGCCTCGTCGGCATGGCGACCGCTGGAGAACTTAAGTTCGCGGGCTTCGCCCCATACGGGGTCTTCGCCGTATTTGCCGGGGAAAATGCGGAAGGTGTCGCCTATCCAGGCCTCGGCCATGTTGCAATCCACAAAGTTGTTGAAGCGGAAGGTGTCGGTTTGGATAAGGCGGAATTTGGGTTCCGCTGCAGCGGTGGGCGGGCTGCCGGCGTGCCGGCAGGCGGCGAGGAGAAGGAGGGGCAGGAAGGGGAGTAAGTGTAATAGTTTTTTTTGCATAGGAAGCGGTTTTTGAGTGATTGGGGGGCCTGGGTTTTTGTCATCTGCGTTATTTATGGCAAACGCTGCGCTACGTTGGCTTTGAACGTTGGGTTTGGGCAGCGTAGGCGACCATGCATTGTTTTCGCGTAAAATTGAAATATTGTCTTGGAATCTTCCCCATCTTTTTGCCTTTTGCCAATCGGCTTATTCATTATAAGTATACGTACAAAATAGATTTTACGCAGAAAGTCTCAATTAAATCCGGCCAGGTACTTACAGAGATTAATTTTACAAATATAATTCCGTTTTCCAAACGCCTAAATCATGCAATGACCTTTTTATTTCGCTCCACCTTGTTTCGTAACTTTCTTTCTGCCGGGCTTTTTTCGCACACTTACCCTTCCGTCATTTCCATCAACCAATCCTTATTTGCCAGCGGCTGCATACGGCGCACCTTTTCGGCCAGGGCCGCGCGATGTTGTCGCCATTTTTGCGGAGTCGTCTGGATTTTCGATTGTTTCCAGGCGCTCAGCAGTTTCAGGGCGCGCAGGAAGTTGAGGTTGGCGGTTTTGCCGAAAGGGGAGAGGCTGCGGTTGCGGCGGAGCAGTTGCCGGGTGGCTTCCAGCAGGGCTATCTTAATGTACCGGATTTGGGTGGACGGCGTCCTCTGCCAGGGCAAATTGCTGCGTTTTTGAGGGTAATTCACTTTTGCTGTGTTTCTTTGCCGTCGTCATGCGGCATATTTTGTTGCTATTCAACCTGTTCGTTTTTACCGGCGGCATTCACGCGCAGGAGGCGCCCCGCATCCGCAATTTTACCCCTGCGGATTACCGGGCGCAGAACCAGAACTGGTCAATAGCGCAGGCCGGGCATACCGGCTGGTTATACGCCGGAAACAACGGCGGTTTGCTGGAATTCGACGGCGCCCGCTGGCAATGGTACTCTCTGCCGGAGAACCAAACGGTGCGCGCCGTGGCTGTTGGGCGGGATGGAGCCGTTTTCTGCGGCGGGTTCGCGGAGTTTGGCTACTGGAAAACCGGCGCCGACGGCCGTTTGGCCTATCATTCCCTGAGCGCCCAAATACGCGGCGACCGTTTGGAAAAAGAAGAGATCTGGCATATTCTGGCGGGCAAAGATTTTGTGCTTTTTCAGTCGTTTTCCACCATTTACAAGTACGATTACAAACAGGTAACCATCCTGCAGCCGCCCAACGCCATCATGTTTGTCCGCGAAACGCAGGGACGGGTATTGGCGCCGGTCATCGGGCGCGGCATTTATGAATTGCTGGCCGACAATACTTTCCGCTTTCTGCCGGGTACGGAAGCGCTGGCGGATAAAATTATCCAGTTCATCGTGCCCGACGGGGCCGGCGGCATCTGGGCCGGAACGACCAACGACGGTATCTACCAAATTGCCGGCGAACGGTGTACGCCCTGGAACCATCCCTTAAACCAGGTTTTTAAACAATATCAGCTGAATAAAGCCTTGCATCTGCGGCAGGGTGGCTGGGCGATCGGCACGATTCTCAACGGCGCTTACATATTGGATTCCAACGGCGGTTTGCGTTACCACCTGAACCGGGAAAACGGGCTCCAGAATAACACGGTTCTCGCCCTTTGCGAAGACCGCGACGGCAACCTGTGGCTTGGCCTCGACCGGGGTATAGACCTCGTTACCCTGCGTTCGCCGCTTACCTTTTTTTCGGATCAAACCGGCAGGATCGGCACGGTGTATACCGCTGCCCGTTGGAATGGGCAGTTGTATGTCGGCACCAATCAGGGCGTCTTCGCCCGCAACGGTTCCGGATTTCAACTGATTCCCGGCACCCAGGGACAGGTGTGGCAGTTGCAGGTTTTCGACGGGCAGCTATTTTGCGGGCACAACGCCGGCACATTTCTCATCCGGCAGAATGGCGCACACAAAATATCGGAAATCACCGGCGGCTGGTGTGCCGCCCCAACTCCCGCGAGATCCGGGATGCTGCTGCAAAGTACCTACACCGGTCTGGTAGTTTTCCGGCAGGCGCCGGACGGGGCGTGGCGATTATCGCATCGCGTCGAAGGATTTGCCGAACCGCTCAAAAAAATCGTGTTCGACACCAGTGGAAATGTGTGGGGCGTACATCCGAACAAAGGTCTTTTTCGCCTGCGACTCGACGCGGAATTAAAACAGGTGACTGAATACCAGCGATTTACGAAAATGGAAGGGCTGCCGGCCGATTATCAGCTGGATGTCGCCCGCATCGGGGTGCAATTGATTGTTAATGCGCACAATACGCCTTTGCGCATTGCAGATTCCACAAACCAGGCGCGGTTTATACCGGCGCGATCAGGCGGGGGCAGGCAAAAATGGTTATCCGGCCATAACGGCGAATATTTTGCACTGGACAGCAGCGGTGTCCGGTTGCATACCGGCCGGCAGTCATACGCTTTCCAACTTTCCCTCGTTCCGGATTACGAGCAGGTGGTCGCCCTGAATGATCAGGAATATTTGTTTTGCCTGGAAAATGGTTTTGCCCTGCTGGATAAAAAAAACCTGGGCGCCCCGGCCCAAATACCTACCCCCGCTTGCGCGATCCGCCGTGTGGAGACACCGGATGGCCAATCGTATTCGCCGGGTGACGATATGCGTTTTGCTTACCGGCAAAACAGCCTCAAGTTTTATTTCACGACGCCGGTATTTGGGCAAAAGCCCCTGTTTTCCTGGAGGCTGGACGGTTTTTCTGCCGATTGGTCGCCCTGGCAGGAAAGCCCGGAGAAAGAATTCACCAATTTGCCTGCCGGCAAATACGCGTTTCGCGTCCGGTCCGATGCCGGTGGCGCAGAAGCGGTTCTGCCCTTCATTATTGAATCGCCCTGGTATTTTTCCACATGGGCAATAGCCGTTTACGTATTGTTGTTACTGGCGCTTTTGGGCATTGCCGAAAACATCAGCCGCCGCCGGCTGGAACGGCAACGCCGCCGGCTTGAGGAAGACAAACGCCTGGAACTGGCGCGGCAACGCGGCGACGCCGAACGCGAAAAACTGGCCCTGGAACTGGACAACAAAAGCCGCGAACTGAGCAACGCCGCCCTCAACCTGATCCGGAAAAACGAAGTACTGCAGCGCCTGCGCGACGACCTGCTCGGCGCCAGCGGCGACCCCCGCGCCCTGCAAAAACTGGCCCGGCTGATCGACCGGCACCTCGAAGGCGATCACGACTGGGAAGTTTTTGAAGAATCCTTCAACCGCGTGCATGACGATTTTTTCAAACGGCTCATGCACGATTTCCCCGATCTGACCCCCGGTGACCTGCGCCTGGCAGCTTACCTGAAAATGAACCTCTCCTCGAAGGAAATCGCGCCGTTGCTCAATATTTCGGTACGGGGCGTGGAAAACAAACGCTACCGCCTGCGCAAAAAACTTGAGCTGCCGGAAGAAGCCAATCTGACAGAATACATCATGGCTTATTAGTTCAACCGTTAAGTTTTCCCTAAAACTGCAACCTGGTCGGGCCGGCGCAGGGTCTATTGGATATTCTGATTCACTTTCTAAAAATTTTATCTATGCGTACCCAATCAATTTGGAAAACCATTACCCTGCTGGCCCTGCCCGGTGTCCTGATGTTCACGGCCTGCGATCCGAACGCCATTAAAGGCGAAGGCGATATATTAACCGAAAACCGCGGAGAAAAGGATTTTAAAAGCCTGCAAATCTCGGTTCCCGGCGAGATACATATCACCCAGGGGCAAACATTCAGCCTGAAAGTTACTGCCGAAGAAACGCTGCTGCCGTACCTGGAAACGGAAGTTAAAAACGGCTACCTGCACGTATATTTTTCCCATTCTGTGCGTAATGTGGACGATCTGGAAATCGAGATCAC
>CALEYM010000641.1 GCA_937926185.1 uncultured Bacteroidota bacterium
AAACAGGGTAAAATAAAATTTCATTAAAACTATTTTTAATAAGATAATGAATTTGTCCGGATAAAAAATACGGGATATTAAAAGCGCGAAGGTAAGCCAAATAAATGAATGGCAAAGCCGGGATGGGCAGCCCGGCTTTGCCTCATTGATACCATTGGATAAACGGGATGAAGGAAGACAGTGTAACGACTCATTCTGCTGCCCCGCTGCTCCTGATTATTTTTGGAGCCCGGCGGTTTACCGACCTTTGCGACGCCGGGGGCAGGTGGGTGGAACAAGGGAGGAACTGCAAATCGGATGGTCCGGCTACATTTGACTTTTATTGATTGCGGCAACAGTAAAAAAAGCCAGTACAGATATAATCAATCCATACATGAAAACATTATACGCGATCTTTAACATTCGGTATTTCCGGCCCAATACCACTCCTTGTTGATAGAGGTCTCTTAAAAGCGTGGAATGCAGGTATTTTTTGTCATCCATGATCTGAAACATGCCTTCGGAATATTCCTGAAACCTCATCCGGTAAAAATTGCCGAAAAACAACAGGTTCACGGCATGACTGTCCAGTTCTTGTTGGGAGAAAGTACCGCCCGGCACTTTGGGCCGGGTAGCCAGTATGGCAAATACGATAGTAGACAGATTCACCAGCAACAACATCCCAAGCGGGATGGAAATATTGGAATAGTCTATGGTTTTTTGGAAAAACTGGGTAAGCAATACTGATAAAGTAATTGCATTGACAGTGATCAGAATATTGGCTTTCGTGTCCGCCTGATCGCTCAGGCGCTGGCTGTTGGTAGAGGTGATCCGGAACATGGTTTCTATGGTTCGTTCCGGGCCTTCGTATTTTTTCTTTTTTTCCTTATTTCCTTCATTTTCAACGGATGGCGCGTTTATTTCCGTTGCGCCGGATTCGGCCGGTACAGCCGTTTCCATTATTTTTCTGCGGAGTTTTTCCAGGTTCTCCTGCTTCTTTTCTTCCAGTAAATTTTGACAGTATTCGGTGTAGTACCGGTGGTTTTCCAGCAGCCTGACCGTTTTTTTGCGCCAGTCTTCTTTGCTGATGGAAGTGTGGTGCAGGATTTCGTATTCTTTTCGCAGGCGTTTGCCCCTTTCAATGAACTCCCCGGTGCCCAGGTTGAACAGGTCGGCGTCGCAAACGATTTGTTCCGGGAGCGTTTGCGCGCTTTGCGGCATTTTGGTTGCCATAACACACTGCTTCACCGCGGAGACCGTTTCCTCGTCCAAGCCGTTTTTTCCCAGAAACTCTTCTGCCAGCGCGGCCCCGGCTGCCTCGTGGTTTGCGGCGTCTTCCGGATAACCTACGTCGTGAAACCAGGCCGATGCCATGACGATGAAATGATCCCTTTCGCTCAATGAATATTGCCCGGCAATTTCAACCGCGGCGGCCACGACGCTTTCCGTGTGTTGCAGGTTGTGGTACAATAACACGGAGGAGTCGTGCCTTTGCAGGTATTCCCTGACGTAGGCGGCCACTTGTTCGAGGAGTGCGGGATAGTTCATTTTGAATGGTTTAGGGGGCATTGAGCTTCAAAGGTAAAATTTTGTTGCAAGGCGGCTTTTGTATTTTTTTATTTCAACGTGACGGGTAAATTTACAAGATTTGCCCCGCACAATCAGCTCCGCTTCGCAGATGCTAAAATTAAATTTATCCTTTTGTTGCTTTTTCCTGACCGGAATTACCGCTTTATCTGCCCAGGTGGCCAATCGGCCGACACCCCCATTGGTGCCGCCTTTTCAATTTGTAGTGCACGATAGCGCTTTTCAGGGATACTACCTGATGACTCCATTCCGGTTCGGTATTAATAACCTTTCTCCCAAACCGGCCGTGATTCTCGATTCGAAGGGATTTGTAGCGTGGTACATGCCGGTTAATGCCCGGAATATAACGGATTTTAAATTCAACCCCAGGTGGCAAAAGTATCAATTTGTACAATTCCTGAATCCGCAACAGGTTGATTACGTTGTCCTGGACAGCGCATTTAATTCTGTTGATTCTTTTACTACTGTAAACGGTATTTTGCCGGACAGCCACGATTTTCAAATTTCGGATGATGGCGCATATTCGTTGGCCGGCGCAAGCGACAGTATCATGGATTTGAGCAATTACCTGTTCAACGGGGTTCCCGGCAGCGCCAATACCAGGGTGACAGGGTTTGTGGTACAGGAATTTGACGAAGACCACAACCTGCTGTTTCAATGGGACAGCAACGATCATATCCCACCAACCGCGGGGTATGCCTTTTACGGATACAACCCAGGCGGGTTCGATTATTGCCACGGCAATTCCATTGCGGAGGACACGGATGGAAATTTGCTGCTTTCCTTTCGCCACCTGAACGCGGTGTACAAAATTGACCGCCAAACCGGCAAGGTATTGTGGCAACTGGGCGGCAAAACCAGTTCTTTCAGCTTCACTAATGATGTGGGATTCAGCGGCCAGCACGATGCGCGCCGCCTGCCCAACGGAAATATTGCCTTGTTCGACAACGCCAATATGGCCGCGCCGCCGCGTATTTCCCGGGCGGTGGAATACGAACTGGACACGGTAAATTGGGTGGCTACAAAAGTATGGGAATACAAATACGTGCCGGGATTTTTCAGCAGGGCTATGGCCGGCCATCAAACAACGCCGGGGCGCCTGCATGCGGTCAGTTACGGTCTGGTTTTCCGCCCCGATCCGAGCGCCGTGCTGGTGGATGACGCGGGAAACCTCATTACCGAACTGTTTTTTGCCGATTCCGTAATGAGCTATCGCTCGTATTATTACGACGATTTACCTTTAAAAAACGCACAACGTCCGCCGATACAATGTTCTCAAAACGGCGGCGCAGTGACCCTGACGGCGCCGCCGGGGTACGACGAGTACGTTTGGTCGACCGGGGAAACCACCGCCGGGATTAATATCCAGGAATCGGGCGCTTACCAGGTATGGGTAAATTACGGGGCAGGCATGTTGGGCTCCGAACCGTTTTCCATTCAGGATATAAACATGGCCTGCCCCATAAGCGACGTAAAAAACATTAATGGTATTGATAACCCAACGATTATCGGATATTTTGATCTGCTGGGACGCAGAATTGCCCGGCCGGAGTATCCGGAACAAGGCGGAAAAATCTACCTCGTACAGTATGCCGACGGGCGGGTGAAACTGATGGTTAACGGTTATTAATCTACTACTTTAATCACCGGTTTCAGGATAAACTTCCCGTTGCCAGTTTCGACGATCGATTTTTCGGCATCAAAGTCCAGCGTTAGCGAATCGGCTGTAATCGCCAGATTTTTATCGATCTTAATCTTCAACCCCGACTGCTCGGCGCTCGGCGTGTCGAGGTCGTAGATCACGCTGTCTTTCATCACCGAATTGTCCGGGCCGAGTACCAGGCGCACTTCTTTCAACACAACGCTTGGCACCGGGCCCGTAGCGATCAGCGTATCGATCCCGTTCTGAAAATCGAGCAGGTTGTAAATACCTGTATTGGTGGCCAGGTCAATCCACTTACTCGTGTCATCAGAGGTTTTGACGCGTACCAATTGGACGTCGACGTTCACCTGCTGGTAATCGCCGGGGCCATCGGTAAGGTAAACACGAAATTGGGTGGTTTTAGAAGAGGGGTCTTCGTCCTTTTTGCAGGAATATGCCAGGATGAATACGAAGAGGACGGTCAGAAAAAGCGGGTGCAGTTTCATGATAAGTAACCGGATTTGGATGAAAAGATAGTGTTTGTACGCTTTTTGATCAGGATTACAGCAAAATTCCCACCAAAACGACGAAAAACCGGGCGCATTGCCCGGTTTTTCATAATTACCTTTTGTCCGGTAAGGGAAAATCCCGGGCCGGATGGGCAAAAACCCTTAATAAATGAAGGGAGGGACTACTGATCAGGGGTTCAGTAACATATCCTGTTGCACCGACGCATTTTGCCGGAAAATTTCATCCCGCGTACGATAAGACACGGCATCCAGCATGCGGATCATGCTGTCGCGCACTACTTTGAATTGTTCGAAAACAGCGCCGGTAATGGGTTTGGGCTGAGGCAGATTTTGGCGCAGGAAATCCACTTGCCGGCCGTTTTTCCAGAAGCGGAAACAAACGTGTGGGCCGGTGGCCAGTCCTGTCGAACCCACGTAACCGATGGTTTGGCCCTGCGTTACACGGGTTCCCGGGCGCACGCCGCGGGCAAAACTGCTCATGTGCAGGTACTGTGTTTCGATGGATCCGTCGTGCCGGATGCGCACGAAGTTGCCGTTTCCGCCGCGGCGCGTGGCTTCCAGCACGGTTCCGTCGGCCACGGCCAGAATGGGTGTGCCATGCGGGGCCGCGTAGTCGGTGCCGAAATGCGGGCGCCGGTATCCGAGCACCGGGTGCAGGCGGTTGAGGCTGTAACGGCTGGAAATGCGGCTGAATTTCACCGGGGCTTTCAGGAACGCTTTACGGGCCGGGTGGCCTTCATAGTCGAAATAATCGGCCTTTTCGCCTTCAGCCTGAAAGTTGACGGCGTAAAAATGTTTGCCTTCGCGTTCGTATTCGGCGGCCAGGATTTTGCCGGTGCCCACCGGCTGGCCTTCCACGTAGTGTTGTTCGTACACCACTTTAAAGCGGTCGCCCACTTTCTGATGGTAAAAGTCCACGGAAGCGGCCAGCACGTCGATCATGCCGTCGGCCAGTTCGTCGCTCAGGCCATTGTCGGTGAGGGCTTGCCAAAAGTTGGTTTCCAGTACGCCGGAAGAAGCAATCACTTTGGTGACCACATCGCGTTTTACTACTTCCACTTTAAACGGCTCTTGTAGTTGGAAAACGGCATACTCATAAGGAGAAGGCTCATAGATCATATAAGCCGGCGCTTCACCCTGTTTTTTGGAAAGAAAGTACAGGGTTTTACCCATGCGCATAGAGGTGATGTTGAATACGCCTTTGCTGTTTTCCACCAGTTTGGCCACCGCGGGGTAGCCGATGCCTTGTTTCATCAGCATTTCGCCCAGGATGTCGCCCCGTTTCAGGGCGTCTTCGAACAGATGGAATTCGTCGGTGGCAAAACCCCAGCGCATGTTGGCCGGTACGACAGGCAACGCGTCCAGCTCGGGTTGAGCGAACAAAAGGGCGGCAGCCTGGCGGGTTTTGGCGTCTTGCAGGGAGGTACTCAGTAAAGCAGCGCCGGTGGCGGCGATTCCGGCAAAAACCCAGTTGCGATAGCGGGAATGCCAGAAGCGTCGCAGCAGGCGCCGCGGCTTAGTGTCGTCGGTGTTCACGATTAGAAAGACGGTTTAGCATTGATGTCTGTGGCAGGGGCGAGTGGCAAAAATAGAATTGACTTTTGATTTTGTGCAATGTCGGACAAGAAATTAACTAAAATCGTAATTATTGCGCCGGTTGCTCAAGATTTCGACCGGAAACAGGAAAATTTGCATTCGGATAAAAACTATTTCACTGGTTTGCTGTCCCGTTTGCTGCCATGATTTTCAGATTTACAATACTGTTCCTGCTTGTTTCATTTTTCTCCGCAGCCCAAACCAGCACCTTCGACGCCTCCAACGAAAACTGGCGCGCTTCCGGCGACCCCACCAACACCAACGCTTTCTGGGAGCCCGCCGGCGGCAATCCCGGCGGTTACATCCGCGTGGTCGACGACGCGATCGGCGGGCTCTGGTATTTCGATGCACCGACCCGGTATACCGGCAATAAATGCGACGCCTACGGCAAATACCTGCGCTGGGACCAGTTTACCAGCGACACGGCCAACCAGTTCAACCCTGTCGGCACCCGCGACGTGATCCTGGAGTCGAATACCATGACGCTCGTGTTTGATAATCCGCAAAATCCCGGCCTTGCGTGGACGCACTTCGATGTGCTCCTGCGCGAGGATGCCGGCTGGCGCATCGGGAACGTGAACGGGCCGGCGCCCACCCAGGCGCAGTTCCAGGCGGTGCTGGCTAACGTAAGCGGCCTGCGCATCCAGGGCGAATACCGCTCGCAGGCCGACTTCGGCGGTCTGGACAATGTGATCCTTGAAAGCGTTTTTCAGTTCGACCTCGACGGCGACGACAGTTCCGGCGCCACAAACGGCGATTTCCGGGTGGATACCAGTTGCGCTCCGTCGGGGCCTGTAGCCGATCTGGACGCCGTACTGGTTTCGGAAAAAAGGGTGGATTCCATTGTGTTGCGGCTGCCATTTGCCCAGAATCCCGTTTTTGAAACCTTTATCGCGGGCGTTCTGCCTCCCGGTATTATTGCACAAAACAATGCGCCCGGTTCGCTCACCCTGCTCAACACCGGAACCGCCACGGCTGCCGATTTCCTGCTGGCTTTAAAGGCCGTTCAATACGCCGACAACTCGCCGCTGCCGGCGCGTTTCATTCGTATTGCCAGCGTGGTAGTCTTTACCGAGTGTGGCAATATGGGTCAGCGATACGCTTATCTGCCCATTTTCCCGCCCGGCTATGCCGGCGAAAGCGCCGACACCGTGCTCTGTGCCGGCGGGCAGCCGCTTGATCTGTCAAAAGTACTTGGCGGTACGCCACAAACAGGCGGTATCTGGCAACCAACCCTTCCGAATGGCGCCAGTCTGTTCGATCCGGATGCCGATCCGCCTGGCCTGTACCGGTATATCATTCCAGATGCAGGCCCCTGCCCGGGCGATACCGCGTCGGTGTCCGTCACGGTGGAACAAACGTTTGCTTTGCGCAACGATACCACGATCTGTTACGGAGAAAGCCTGCTCATTACCATTCCCCTGCAACTCATCAACTGGACCTGGAGCACCGGAAGCCAGCAAACCGTACTGGAAGTGACAAGCCCGGGCGTTTACGCACTCGGGGGTATCACCGAATACTGCACTTTTTCGGATTCCGTACAGGTTGATTTTTTTACCTGCGAGGCGTGCCCCGTCTACGCCCCCAACGTTTTTTCTCCCAACGGCGACGGGCGTAACGATACCTGGCAGGTATTCCTGGCCTGTACCTGGACGCGCTTCCGGTTGGAAGTGTTCGACCGCTGGGGAAATCTGGTGTTCGTTGCCGATGACCCGGGGCAGGCATGGGGCGGTGACTGGCGGGGCAAGAAGGCGCCGCCAGGGGTGTATGGGTGGCGGATGGAGTGGGAAGGTGAATTGCGTGGGGAACGCACCGTATTCAGAGATAATGGCGAGGTAGGCGTGCTGCGTTGAGACCTGCTTCCGCGGGCATCCCCTGTCTTTGTTAATTCAGCGGCAGTACAAACTAAAGTTGAAAAATACCGGTTTTGTCCCCCTGCTTATTTCATTATTAACCATATAACCTGTTATGAATTATTTACTTCGCATTTTACCTTTTATTGTAACAATTTAGGTACTCTTTGATTTTCAAATAATTTATAACTTTCGCCAAA
>CALEYM010000642.1 GCA_937926185.1 uncultured Bacteroidota bacterium
TATTATCGTAATTTTACGATAAATTTTTTCATCAAAAACTTGACATCTCAAATATTCATCGTATTTTTGCGATGAATTTAAAAACACGCCAATGGGAACACGCAAAACAGCCGTATTCAGCGAAACCGAAAACGAGCTGGCCGACTTGGCCAAGGCATTGGGGCATCCGGCCCGGGTAGCTATTCTCAAGGAACTGGCCAACCGCAACGTCTGCGTGTGCGGCGAGATAGTGGACACCTTGCCGCTGGCTCAGAGCACTGTAAGCCAGCATTTGAAAGAACTGAAAGCGGCAGGCCTGATCTCCGGTACCGTTGAGGGCGTAAAATCCTGTTACTGTATCAATTGGACAGCCATGGAGCGGCTTAAAAATTTGCTGGAAGATTGTTTCAAACCTTGTTCCGATCAAAACTGCGCGTGTTAACCGAAACCCTCTAACCAGAAACCCTTTAACCACAATTTTACAACTATAAAATTTCCACAAATGAAAAATGCTGAAGCAATGAAAACAACTGTCCGCGAAAAGTACGCGGAAATTGCCCTGCAAAGCAGGGAGACCAATGCAGGTTCCTGTTGCGGTGTGGGGCCGTCCGGTACGTACACCATTATGGCCGACGCCTACACTCACCTGAAAGGTTACAATCCGGATGCCGACCTGGGACTGGGCTGCGGGCTGCCCACCGAATTCGCCGATATACGCGAGGGCGACACGGTGATTGATCTTGGTTCAGGAGCCGGGAACGATGCCTTTGTAGCCCGTGCCGAAACGGGGCCGGAAGGCAAAGTGATCGGTATTGACTTTACCCCTGAAATGATCCGCCGCGCCCGGCTCAATGCTGAAAAACTGGGTTTCAACAACGTCGAATTCCGCCAGGGCGATATCGAAGACATGCCTGTGAACGATAACTCGGCAGATGTGATCGTATCCAACTGTGTGCTCAATCTCGTGCCCGACAAACAAAAGGTGATTGCAGAAATACACCGCGTGTTGCGTCCCGGCGGTCATTTTAGTATCAGCGACATCGTGTTATCGGGCGATTTGCCCGAAACCCTGCGTCAAAGCGCCGAAATGTATGCCGGTTGCGTATCCGGCGCCATTCAGATGGAAGAATACCTGCGCCTGATCCACGAAGCCGGTTTTCATACGGTGACGGTGCAAAAACAAAAGCCGATCCTGATCCCCGATGAAATACTGCTGGAACACCTTTCCGAATCGGAATTGAAGTCCTTCATAGACTCCGGAACGGGAATTTTCAGTGTCACGGTTTATGCAGAAAAAGGTGGTGGAGCGCCGAAAGCGGAAAGAAAGGAGAAACGCAAACTTAATCTGGCCGAATTGCAAGTAGCCGTCTCATGTTGTGAACCTGGCAGCGGATGCTGTTAGTTGATTTGTTGATTTGTTGATTTAAGTGGCCAAGCTCAGGGCACTCAAATCAACAAATTCAATCCTACCTTTGCAGGTATGGACCGCAAGACACTTGTTGCTGAAATTTTCCGGAAAAAATCGTTCCTCTGCGTCGGGCTGGACACCGAGCCGGCCAGGCTGCCTGCGCCCCTGCAAGGCCGGCCCGACGCTGTTTTTGATTTCAACCGGCAGATCATCGACGCCACGCGCGACCTGTGTGTCGCCTACAAACCCAACCTGGCATTCTACGAAGCCCTGGGCGCCGACGGCTGGCGCATCCTTGAACGTACTGTGGAATACATCGGCAAAGAACATTTTATCATCGCCGATGCCAAACGCGGCGACATCGGCAACACCAGCCGTTTGTACGCACAGGCCTTTTTCGAGCGCCTGGGCTGCGACGCCGTTACCGTGGCGCCCTATATGGGTGAAGATAGCGTAAGTCCTTTTCTCGGCTTCCCGGGGAAATGGGCCATCGTGTTGGCCCTCACTTCCAATAAAGGCAGCGCCGACTTCCAGCTGACCCATCACGGAGAGACCGAAGAAAAATTGTACGAAATCGTATTGCGCCGCACACAGACCTGGGGTACACCGGAAAACACGATGTTCGTCGTGGGCGCCACCCATCCCGAAGCGTTTGCGCATATCCGGAAAATTGCGCCGGAGCACTTCCTGCTCGTGCCCGGTGTGGGCGCACAGGGCGGCGACCTGGCGGCTATTTGCCGGTATGGTTTCACGCCCGACTGCGGACTGCTGGTCAACGCATCCCGCAGTATTCTGTACGCATCTTCCGGCGATGATTTTGCCGAAGCCGCGCGGGCCGAAGCCTTGCGTGTGCAACAGGAAATGCAAAAATGGATTTCAACCTGACAGCCTACCGTTCACTGCCCACTTTCTGCTGCCAGCGCCGCAGGCGAATGCCCAATCCGACCATCAACACGCCAAAAAAGAAAGCGTAAAGCCCAATCCACCAGGCAACGGACACGGCGCCCGCGTTGGGTTGTACCAGCATTAGCACCCCCACCGCCATGGAAATGGCGCCGGCAAGGGCCAGTTGCCATTCATTTTCAATTTCCTTGCGGATACGAAAAGCCAGTATGATTTCAAAAGCGCCGGTGACCAAAAACCATAAGGCAATCAGGGAAATCAGGAGGACGGCCGAGATTTCCGGATTTGCCAGGGTAGCGATGCCCAGGCCTATCCCCAGGAGACCTTCCAGCGCGGCTACCCACCAATCATCATCATCAACCCGCAAACGCCAGCCCGACCATGCGGCCAGCAGGCCATCGGCCAGTAAAAATACGCCTATCGTCATCACCAGGACATTAAAAGTAAAAGCCGGCATCAGGAATGCAACGGCGGCAAAGGCCAGCGATACAACGCCGCGCAACACCGTCACCCACCAGTGTTTGGCCAAAAAATGTAGCAGCATGTCTAAGTTGTTTTGTCAGTTAACGGAATTTTTACTTTCAAATGCCGAATATCGGATGTTTGCCAAAACGGGAAATGTTTTTTTGCAACGTTTTTAACGCCGGGGCGGTCTACCTATCCATTCTATTCATTTCACTATACCTCTAAACAAGAAGAATTAATGAAAACGCTGCATTGCACCGCTATGCAGGCTACCGGTCTTTTTTTTGCCCTGGCCCTGCAAACC
>CALEYM010000643.1 GCA_937926185.1 uncultured Bacteroidota bacterium
CTATTTCCCATACTAATTCAGATTTTCCTGTGCCCTGACTTTTTGCACAACCCCTAAAACCGCGACGAATCCAAAATAATATTTCCCGCTCGATTCATATTTCCCTGCGCTCGGGCTTTTTGTTCCCCCTCTAAACCCTCATAAACCCTCATAAACCCTCATAAACCCTCATAAACCAACAACCTTCGGTACATCCGGATCGTATTGGCCAGGCCGTAGTACAAGGCATCGGAAATAAGGGCATGCCCGATACTGACTTCGAGCAGGCCGGGGCAATGCTCGCGGAAATATTTCAGATTATCCAGGTTCAGGTCGTGACCTGCATTGAGGCCGATACCAATGCTGGAGGCTTCCCGGGCTGCCGCGGTGTATCGTTCAACGGCTTTGGCCGGGTTGGCCGGAAAATCGTGCGCATAAGGGCCGGTGTACAACTCCACACGGTCGGCGCCCGCTGCTTTGGCGCCCGCTATCACCCTGGGATCGGGGTCGACAAATACGGACACACGGATATTTTTCACGTGCAAAGCGGCAATTATATCCAACAGAAAATGAGCGTTGGACACGGTATTCCAGCCGTGGTCGCTCGTCAGTTGAGCGGTGGTATCGGGCACCAGGGTACATTGATGTGGCGGATTGGCCAGCACCAGGCGCATAAATTCAGGCGTGGGGTTCCCTTCGATGTTAAACTCCGTCGTCACCACCTCGCGCAGGGCCGGAATGTCGTCGAAACGTATATGTCGCTGGTCGGGCCGGGGATGCACGGTGATGCCCTGCGCGCCAAAGGCCTCGCAGTCCTGCGCCACCTGGATGAGGTTGGGCAGGTTGCCGCCCCGCGAATTACGCAGCAGCGCCACTTTATTAATATTGACGGAAAGCCGCACCATTTCCTTTTATCTTTGCCGCAAATGTAATGCTTGCATGGAAGAAGCAAATCCGAATCGACTGGAAGAACCACTGGAATTTTCTCAACAGGAAGGCTATCGTCCGCCGCCCGGGCCGAGGGTTACGCTGGTATTGCTGGTTTTGCTCGGATTTTCCCTGTTGTTCTCCATTGCCGGCGCCATGGTTTTTCAGGCCATTGCCCAACTGGCCGGCTGGGAAATTTCGGTGATGTCCGGCATGCTGGCGCCCGATGCGCCGCCAGCCGAGCGCTGGCAAATGCGGTTATTGCTGGGCATCAGTCAATTTACCACTTTTATCCTGGCCGGCTGGATCACCGCGCGTCTGTTTTATCCGCCTTTGGGCGCTACCATCACTTACCTTCAGGCCTGGCAATGGCCCGGATGGAGAACGCTGCTGAGCGGTGTGCTGCTTATGCTGGTGTCGATTCCGCTGGTGCTTTATTTGTATGAGATCAACAAAGCCCTTCCGTTGCCCGAATCGTTCCGTCTGATGGAGGAGCAGACCAATGACGCCATCAAAGGTTTGCTTCAAATGGACAACTTCCTTGAATTTTCAGCAAACCTCATACTCATCGCCCTTATGCCTGCCATTGGGGAAGAACTGGTGTTCCGCGGGGTGGTACAACAACAACTTTTGCGCCGGATCAACCAACCCTGGATCGCCCTGATCCTTACTGCCGTCATTTTCAGTTTTATCCATTTCCAGTTCGAAGGATTTCTGCCGCGGCTGTTGCTCGGCCTGTTGCTGGGCTGGCTGTACTGGCGCACCGGCAATTTTTGGGTACCGGTCGCCGCGCACTTTGCCAACAACGGCGCCCAGGTGCTGGGGCAGTATTTGTATCACCAGGAGCTGTCCACCGTCGATCTGGAACAGGACGTGGAAGTGCCCTGGTACGCCGCGGCTATCTCTGTGCTGCTGATTTTATGGGTAATGAGGGCAGTAGGCAGTAGGCAGTAAGGTAGTGGGTCAAAAATTCATCATTCATCATTCATCATTGAATATTAATGGATCAATTACTCGGCATCGGTTCTCGCGTAAAACACCCTGCCTACGGCGACGGGGTGGTAGTGCGGCTTCATGTGGCCGCTTATGAAGTCTGTTTTATCCAATTCGGTATCAAAATGGTCGGAAAAGATTATTCCGCCTGGCAGGTGGTGGAAGCCCTTCCGGCCGAAGAGGCTGTTTCTTTTACCGAAGCTGAACAGTCGCTGGTACGGATTCTGCGGGCCTGGGCGGGCGTAAGTCTGGAAAAAGTGCCGCTTGGCGACCGCTGGGCCGGCGGCAAAATGTTGCTCCAGGCCGAAGGGGTACAAACAAAAGAAATACCCGTCGAAACGTTTTTTCACAAGATCGTCATGATGCGCGACCGCCTGCGGGTGCTCGAACAAAACATCAACGCCCACAAAAAACTGGACGACGAAGATAAGGTCAACCTGCAGCAGTACATCACCCGCTGCTATGGCAGCATGACCACTTTCAATGTGCTGTTCAAAAACCGGGAGGATTATTTTGTCGGGGAAGGAAAGGAATGAGGGTAATAGTGCTTCCGTGGGGTTGTGCAAAAAGTCGATACGCCGGAATTGGCTGGCAACTTGGCCAAATATTATTCGATTTCCGTGCAGACTTTCCAGGTTTTAAAAACCTGGAAAGTCTAAAACCGCGACGCAATCAAAACAATATTTCGCTCAATAATTAAGACATCTTGATTCACGGACTTTTGGCACAACCCCACTCAAACACTAAAACACCATAAACCGCCAGGTATTCCACTGCAATCCAGCCAAAATGCTCCTGATAGCCTCCGCCGGCATAATGGCTGTACGACAATATGGCAACTGCCGTCCAAACCAGCGGAAATGTATGGCGGGTCAGCAGGCTCAGACCAAAAAGCGGCGCCACATACCAGGGGTGCACCGTGGTAGCAAGGCAGAGATACAACATCAGGGCAAACAGCAGGCGATCCGGCAACCAATAAGTCCTTCCCTGCCCTTCCGCGCCGGGTCGCCTGTATACGGCCAGCACAGCCACTCCCAACACTACAACACCGGCCAAAATTGGGCCCAACGTGCGCGCCACGTCCATTTTTGGCGGCGCAATTGCTGTGCCGATCATTTTAAGGATGTAATAAACGCCGGCATTAAACTCAAACTGTCGGAAATACAGGTTCAGGCTGCCGGCCATGTTGCGCAACACCTGTAAGTCCAGTAAGGGTAAAAAAAGCAACAGGC
>CALEYM010000644.1 GCA_937926185.1 uncultured Bacteroidota bacterium
ATCAACAAATCAACAAATCAACAAATCAACAAATCAACAAATCAACAAATCAACCCAGAATTGCCTACCTTTGCCCCAACTA
This sequence comes from uncultured Bacteroidota bacterium, assembly GCA_937926185.1. GTDB lineage: Bacteria > Bacteroidota > Bacteroidia > Chitinophagales > Saprospiraceae > M3007. The sequence goes on from CALEYM010000644.1 coordinate 83, forward strand.
AAGTCGCCCACTGCTTATGGCACTTCCAACCAATCCCTGGCAGGCACTGTGGCAACGTTTGCCCGCACCGCTTCAGAACCGGTATTACCTGACCCTGCTAGTCTTCTTTTTTATCCTTATTTTTCTGGATAAACACAGCTTCTGGACGCAATGGCGCCTGCACCGCGCCCAGGAACGTCTCGAGTCGGACAAAGCCATGTACGAGCAAAAAATTCAGGAGGCCCGTGAAGAAGCGGAGGATTTTGAGTTGACCAAAGAAAAATATGCGCGGGAACACTATTACATGAAACGCGCCAACGAAGACGTCTACATCATCAAAGAGGACAAATAAATACCAATTCATGTCAGTTTTAGTCGATAAAAACTCCCGGATCATCGTACAGGGCTTTACCGGAAAAGAAGGTACTTTTCATGCCACCCAAATGATCGAATACAAAACCAATGTAGTGGGTGGCGTGACGCCCGGCAAAGGCGGCCAGATGCACCTCGACCGCCCGGTGTTCAATACGGTAGAACATGCCGTAAAATCAACCGGCGCCGACACTTCCATTATTTTTGTTCCCCCAGCCTACGCTGCCGATGCGATCATCGAAGCCGCGCAATCGGGCATAAAAGTCGTGGTAGCCATCACGGAAGGCATTCCGGTACAGGATATGGTACGGGTAAAAGCATATCTCAACGGCAAAAATTGCCGCCTGATCGGCCCCAATTGCCCGGGTATCATTACGCCGGATGAAGCCAAAGTTGGTATTATGCCGGGCTTCGTATTCAAACGCGGCCCTATCGGGCTGGTCTCAAAATCCGGTACGCTCACGTATGAAGCGGCCGATCAGATCGCCAAAGCCGGGCTGGGCATTACTACCGCTATCGGTATCGGCGGCGACCCGATCATCGGCACCACCACCCGCGAAGCCATCGAACTGTTTATGAACGACCCGGAAACCGAAGGCATCGTTATGATCGGCGAAATCGGCGGCGGACTCGAAGCCGAAGCCGCCCGCTGGATCAAAGCCAACGGAAACAAAAAGCCGGTAGTGGGGTTTATCGCCGGCCAAACCGCGCCCAAAGGCCGCAAAATGGGACACGCCGGCGCCATCGTCGGCAGCGCGGATGACACGGCAGCAGCTAAAATGCGCATCCTGGCCGAACACGGCATTACCGTCGTGCAGTCGCCGGCACAAATCGGCGCAACGATGAAGAAAGTAATGATGAGCGAAAAAGTTTGAAGTTTACCTGCCTGCCGTCAGGCAGTTTGCAGTACAGGGGAGCCTTCTGTTTGTGCGGAAGACTCCCCTGTGTTTTTTATGTATTAACGGGCCTGCTCTCCTTTACAAGGCAATGCCGTTTGCTCAAAAAAAAATCCGGAAAAGCAAATATTTCAACCGCTTGCAATAACTTTATGACCGAATTCCGTTCCCTGACTTAATCTCCCCCCGGCTGTTCCGATTTTTTTCCCATTATGTGCGCCGCACAGCAATCCTTTACGGAAAATGAAGTGCAAGCCGATTACACCGCTTAGTGTTCTTTTTTTTACGGCAATCCTGACAACAGTCTGTTTTGCGCAAACCTGTCCGAAAATTCAGCATTGTCCTACGGGCATCGTTTCGTTTTGCGACGAATCGGCCAACGACCAGGTATTCTGGAACGCGCCCGGCTTTACCTGGCACGACGGTCTGCAAAGCGCCGACCTGCCGGAAAGCGCGGCTGACCTCAGTGTCACGGTGAAAGATACCTGCCCCGGCGTATTAAAAATAAAATATACCCTGTATCTGGACCTGGACAACGACAACTTGTCCGAATCGGTGGTGACCAGCGACAACCAGTTTCCCGGTGGAAAAATACTGTTTGGCAATGCCTTTAATCCTGGCTATAGCGGCACGGATACGATCGTGTTCGACAGTCGTGCGGTGCCTGATTCCATGAAATTCCGGTTTGCGCTGGAAACGGAAGACCTGGGCGGGATCGTGAAAGCTTACCTGCGCTGGAATACCGGATCAAACACGAACAATTTTCTCACGGCCCGTCTGCCGGAAGGCCGGCATATTATCCTGTGGACGGTAGAAAAAAACGGGGTATTGCAGCAATCCTGCGAATACCTGTTTCGTGTAAAAGACTGTCTGGAACCTTTACTTGAATGTTTGAGCGGCTGGACCGCCAGTATTCCGGCCGCCGATACCCTCACCTTGCACGCGGCTGATTTTATTCACTTTGCGACAGATAATATCACGCCTTACAACCGCTTGCAATTTTCCCTGCGGCGCGCCGGTACGGGCAGCGGGTTTCCCCTGAACGCCCAGGGCCAGCCGGTAACCAGTTTGCCGTTCATCTGCGCTGACCTGGGCTTTCAGCTCGTGGAATTGTGGGTGCGCGACCTGGCCGGGAACACGGCATCCTGTGAGGCGGGCGTCAATTTGTTCGATTTTGAGGGCAATTGTGATGAGCCCGTTGAGCCCATTGTATGCGCCACTACCGCTTTTGTAAACCAGGATACGATCCGGCACATTGATTATGTCATGGAAACCCTGTCGGAACCCGGTTTGCCGCCCATACAATTGTCCTATACCCGCTTGCCCGACGGCTGTATCGAATTGCCGGATTTCAGCCAGTATCCCATCATGGAAGTGGGGGTGACGCCCCGTAAAAACGACGACCCGCTGAACGGCGTCAGCACCTTCGACTTAGTGCTGATCAACCGGCATATCATCGGTTTGCAGATATTCAACAGAACCTGGAAATACCTCGCCGCCGACGCCAACAACAGCGGTACGCTGACTACTTTCGATATCATCGAGCTGCGCAAACTGATCCTCGGCATATACGACACCCTGCCCAACAGCACGTCCTGGAAATTTGTAATTGCCGATTGTGCGCTGGACAGCCTGAACCCCTTTCTATCCAATTGTCCCGCTTCGTTGGTTTTTCACCCGGCATACATGCCGGAAGAAATGAACTTCCTGGGCATCAAAACCGGCGACGTCAATGGCAATGCAAGTGCCGATTCGCTTATGGCCCCGCCGGAAGTCCGCGAGCCCGCGGAATTACTATTGCCTGACCGTTACCTTGTTGCCGGGGAAATAACCGACCTGCCCGTTTATCTGTCCGAGCCTGGCGAATGGATCGCCTGCCAGTGGGCCTTGCAATGGGACCCGGATGCGCTGGCGCTCGAAGCCGTGTTGCCCGGCAGCCTGCCGGGGGCGGGTGAGTTCGCCTCGGCACAACCACGACCCGGTTTGCTGACCTTCAGCTGGTTCGACGCGGAACCGCATTGGCTGCTGCC
>CALEYM010000645.1 GCA_937926185.1 uncultured Bacteroidota bacterium
TCGAGGATTTGGTTGATAAGCCGCAGCAGCGATTCGCCGTTGCGCTTAATCAACTTCAATTTGTCCTTTGCATCGTTCTCCGTCAGCCGTCCACCGTCCACCGTCAACCGTTCTGTCATGCCCAGGATAACGGTCAGTGGCGTGCGGAACTCATGGGTAATGTTGGTGAAAAAACGGCTTTTGAAGTTGTCCATCTCCCGCAGGCGCAGGGTCTCCTGATGCTCGAGTTTTTGGCGCAGCCGGTAGCGATAGTACAAGCGAACCGCCGCCAGGCCCATCGCCGCATACAACAAATAAGCCCACCACGACGCCCACCAGGGCGGCCGGATGGTAAACCGCAGTTCGGCGGGCTGCCCGCTCCAGACGCCGTCGTTGTTGCTGCCATCCACTTTGAAGGTGTAATCACCCGGGGCGAGGTTGGCAAATTGGATGTTGTTTTGGTAGCCCAGATCCACCCAGTCTTCATCCACGCCCACGAGTTGGTAGCGGTACTGGTTTTGGGCGGGGTTGGTGAATTCGAGCGCCGCAAACTCGAAGTTGATTAGATTTTGGTCGTGCGCGAGTTTGATCTCTGACCGGCCGTTCCATTGAAAAGTTTGGTTGTTGACCTGAATACCGACAATTCTGGTTTGTGGGGCAAATGCATTGAACCGGAGGCTATCCGGGTGAAAAACACTCAAGCCTTTGATGCCCCCAAAGATCATGGTGCCGTCCCGGGTTTTCAGGTAGCTCGTACGGTTAAATTCATTGTCCTGCAACCCGTCTGCCACCGTGAAGTTTTTGGTTTCCCCGGTTCGGACATTGAAGCGGCAAAGCCCCTTATTAGAACTCAGCCAGATAAAGCCCGTGTTGGCGTCTGGTCTGGAATCCTGGGACAGGATACCGTAGATCACATTATCCGGTAGGCCCTGCTCCTTCTTGAAGTGTTTGAATGTACCGGTTTTTTTGTCCAGTTGATTAAGGCCTCCGCCTTTGGTGCCCACCCAAAGGAATCGCCCGGGTTCGATGGGGTCATCTTCAACGGAGAGCACGAGGTTGTTGCTGAGTGAACTTTGGTCTTTGGTATCGAGCAGGTAATGCTTGTATGTATAGGTGTTGTTTGTCGGGGTAGCCTTAAGGAGTCCTTCAATCCCATATATCCAGATGACCCCCTCAGCATCTTCGAACAAATACATCGAATATTCGGAAAGCGCGCTGAAAGGCGTCTCGAAAGGGAAGTCGGTCCGGGTTTCCGTTTTGGTATTAAATTTATGCAGCCCTTCCGGAGAAACGCTGAGCAGGTCTCCGTTTCGATCACAGAGTAGGCCTGACCCTATCCAGGGAAAAGACCTTATTGCTTTGGTAACCGCATCCGTCCGGTAGAGGGTCATGTCGGCTGGCGGGTTAATGACAGTTTTGTGCCGTCTTGAGGACCAGCCATTCCCACGCTGGTCAAAACAGGCGAAGAAGCCCGATGTGTATTGCCAAAGGTGGGATTCAGGTGGGTATTTATAATCTGAATTTTCCCGGCTATTTGAGAATGTGCTATTGTTATATTTTTTTCCGGAAAGCACCAGGCTGTACAGGGTTCCGTCCGGCGATTCCAGCAAGGTGCGGTGGGAGTTATTGGGCAAATGTGTCGCGAATTTGGGTGGCGCCTGGCAAAGTTTAATAATCCCATATCCGTTTGTCCCCATCCAGACCACGCCGCTTTGGTCAGAAAGGAAACTGATGATACTTTGGTTATCGGACCTAATCAATACCACATCCAGCGGAATTTCTAAAAGTGGTACTCCGCCGTTGAAAAAAGCCGCAATAGCCCATTTTTGGATGGTATTGTTTGGGTTTACTAGCCACAAATACCCGGCGGCATCCAGTCCAATGCCATCACTAGTGTTCAGGAAGCGTTCTTTCGTCCCGTTATTTGAAATCCAGAGCCATCTGTCATACCCCTTCAGAATAATATCCCCGGATTTGGTTTTCAGCATATTAGTTGCATAAAAATCGGGTAATTCGGAAAAGGGATTTAACTGTTCTGTTTCCGGATCAAATTGAAACCCTCCACGGTTGGTTCCCAGCAATGGTTTATTGAAGTTGGTACAATTTATGGAATAGATAATAAAGGGCGATTGCGTCGTATCTCGGTCAGGTCGCAGCACAATAGATTTCGCAGGGATTTCGATATCCGCTGCCCCCATTGCTGCTGCTTTTTCAAGTACACTTTTTGACAAGCGGATTTTTTTCAAGATATTGGAGCGGTTGACTAACCAGACGGTTCCATCCGGTGTACTGTCATACCGGGTGGAGGACCACCCCTCGATCGGTTTACCCTGATAAAGCAGCCGGAAAAAACGGCGACTTTCCGGATCAAAAACATTGACATGGTCTTCAAGTAAAATCCAGATCAGCCCCTGTTGGTCTTCAAACAAGTTACAAACCACATTATTGCTTATGGAAAACGGGGCAAAGGGGTCGGAAGTAAACGTTTCAAAACGCCTGCCATCATATCGGTTCAGTCCATCACTGGTTCCTATCCATATGTATCCGTCGCGCGTTTGAAGTAAATCATTTATTTTACCCTGCGACAGTCCATCGGCAGTAGAGATCAGCTGAAGCTGAACGTTTTGTGCAAAAAGCGGAATTGCACTGATCAGAAAAAGAAAGGTCGATATTTTTTTCAGCGGACGCACAGTTGAAACGGCTGTAATTTTCGCTTTTTTCCGGAAAACAGGAATCATACGGGATAAAAACTTTCAGACGTTTTTTTAACCCCGCGCCTTCCCCGGCCTTTCCCCAAACTCCTCCAAAAAGGCATCGGAGAAATTATTCAGGGCGGCATAGCCCACCTCGTAGGCAATTTCCGAAACGGTCATGTCAGTCGTTAGCAGCAGATGCCGGCCGTGATACAGGCGGATGGAACGGATAAACAGGCTGGGCGATTTGCCCGTCAGGGCTTTCACCTTGCGGTAAATCTGGCTGCGGCTCATGGCGAGGGCACGTTCGAGGTGAGGCATTTCAAAGTCCGGGTCGGAGAGGTTGTCTTCCACGACGGTTCGGAATTTTTTAAGGAAAACGTCTTCCGGATCGATGCCTGGCGGATGTGCCCCGGAGTCGTGGAGCACCCATCCGTGCTGACTATATTTGGCTTGCAACTTTCGGCGCAGATCGAGCAGGTTTTCGACCCGTATCGACAATTCTTCCCGGTTAAAAGGCTTTGCCAGATAGGCGTCGGCGCCCCGGCGCAACCCCTCCAACCGGTTCTGCACGTCTGCTTTGGCGGTCAGCAGTATGATGGGGACGTGGCTCGTGCGCTCGTCGTTCTTGAGGGTTTCCAACACCTCGAAGCCGTCCTTGATGGGCATCATTACATCGCTCACGATGAGGTCGGGCACCGATTCGAGGGCTTTTTCGATACCGGCCTGGCCGTTGTAGGCATAGTCAAGGCGGTAATGATCTTCGAGACAGGCAGTCAGATATTCCACCACGTCGGGGTTGTCTTCAATGAGCAGGATTTGCGGTTGGGAGGTGTCGGCATTCTGTTGGTCCGCGGCAGCCTGGACAAGTGGAGGCGCCGCGGCAGATTCCCGGCCTTCCAGGTTGCTATCTGGCGTTTTATCATGGAATGGCGCTGTGTTGCTTACCGGCAGTTTCACCCAAAACGTACTGCCAACGCCGACCTCGCTTTCCACGGATATTTCTCCCCCCATCGCCCTGACTAATTCGCTGGCCAGGGAAAGCCCGATGCCCGTGCCGCCGAGCCCCACCCCGGCCCTCCCCAACAGGGAGGGGGAAGCGTGTTCCTGATTTTTTGCCTGAAAAAACCGCTCGAACAGGTGCGGCAGTTCGTCCGCTGGAATGCCCGGACCTGAATCCGATACCGAAACATGCAGCCAATCGTTATGCAGATCTCCCCGCAAAATCACCTTTCCGCCTGATGGCGTGAACTTGATGGCATTGGACAGCAGGTTGTGGATGATCTGCAAAAACCGCTCGGGGTCGTAGTCCATCACGATAGCAATTTGGTTGCTTTCCACCCGCAGCATCACGTTTTGGGCATTGGCGAGGGAGTGGAGGCTTTCGGCGATGTATTTTAAATAAGTCAGCACATCGCCTTGTATATAGTTGATTTTAAGGGTATTGGATTCCAGTTTTGCCAGGTCGAGGATTTGGTTGATAAGCCGCAGCAGCGATTCGCCGTTGCGCTTAATCAACTGCAATTTGCCCTTTGCGTCGCTCTCCGTCAGCCGTCCACCGTCCATTGTCAACCGTTCTGTCATGCCCAAAATGACGGTCAGCGGCGTGCGGAACTCATGGGTGATATTGGTGAAAAAGCGGCTTTTGAAGTCGTTCAGCTCCTGGAGCCGGTCGGCCTCCAGTTGATTCTTTTCCTGGAGCAGCCGGCTTTCGCGGAGCGCAAAATCGGCTTGTTGTTTGTCCGTTACCTGCTTTTTATGCCGATAGGCCAGGCCCGTGGAAAAGATCAGGATTTCGACGATGGTGCACACTTTGAGATAAGCGACGGTGTATTCCGTTTGGAAAATCCGCGAAAACAGGGTCAGCAGGAATCCGAGGCTGATGACACTAATACCCGCTGCGATAAAATACCCTTTCGGGTCTTTGGTCCTGTACAAGGGATAGATAAAAACGGCCCCCGAAATAGTGACCAGCGCGATGTAGAACAAGGTCGTTTGGTCATCAATCACGTAACTGAAATTGTACCGGAAGGCCAGAAAAATGAAGGCTGCCATCAAGGGCGCACCAAGCCATGTCAGGTACCGGAAATACCGGTCCCAGCGGGGAAGCAGTTTTTCCAGTTCCAAAAAACTGCGGATGAATGCCAGCCAGGACATCAGTCCCAGGTAGATGGAAATTTTGAACAGGTTGTAGTAGGCAGGATGGTTCGGGAAAATAAAGTCGCCCACCCAGTCTGCCAAATCATGGGCGCTGTGCGCTGTGTAGAGCGCCACTGTCAGCAGGTATCCGGAATAGTAGATATAGCTGCGGTCCCTGACGACAAAGAACTTGATGAGGTTATAAAGTAACATCATCAGTAAAAAGCCGGTGAACAGGGCATTCCATGTTTTTTCACGCAGCAGGTTGTCGTAATAGACAGCCAGGGGCTGCACATAGGTGTGAAACGTGGGCGGCAAGGCGGTGCGTTCGCTCTCGCCCCGGAAGTACAGCGTTACGGTCTCCCGGGGCGGCAGCACTACTTTGAACCAGTTGCCGGTTTTAACAGGGACAAAGTTTTTCCGGTGCGCCGGGACAAAAGTGCCGTTGACCTCCGGAATCCAGGCGCCATTTTCCGCCGGCTTGAACAGGGTTAATTGAGTGAACGTACCGGTAAAGTTGAGGACCCATTCGCTGTGCATGTCCGTATCGGGCAAACGGTTCTCCAATTGTATCTTCCCCCAATAAGGTTGGTGGCTCCGGGGCTCGAATGTCTTGTCTGCAAATGGTACAAACCGGCTTTGCAACCGCGGCTGCGCGATGTCCCCGATGGTGTAATTCCTGCCGGTGTCCGGTAAGATCTGTAAGTACCCCTGCAGCCGGTGATTGTCCGGGCTGTTCAGGATGCAGGGTTGGGAGGGGGCGACCTTTGCAGGCAGGGTTTTATCAGGATTGTTGCAGCTCGCCAATAAAGCCAGTAACACCACTACTAAAGATGCCAACAGCGTGTGCGCGCTGATACATGTATCGAGGGTAATGATTCTTTTCTGCTTTGAGCGCTTCATGGCCATAAAGGTAAAAAAACTGCCTTCAAGGAGCCCATGCGAATCAAGAGTTGAGAAATAAAAAGAACAGATGAAGAGAGCGGCAGCTGGGTGAACGAAATCAAACTAATCAGCCTCGACAGCAATGGACGGTATGGAATAAAATCCGTGGAAATCTGCGTATGAAGTCGGTCTTATCCGTGTTCCAATCCTCCTCAAGCGGCCCTCTTAGGAGGATTGGAACACGGATAACACCGACTTTATACGCGGATTTCCACTATTCGGGTTAATTGCATCCCCCTTTCAAAAAAACACCGGATGAAACCTTTCTCCGCCCCTGTCCGTCACTTCCAGCGCCGGCGCCGGGAATTTAATGATATTGACTACCCCCGCCAGCGTACGCAAGAATCGGTTGCGAATGCCCAGGCGTGTGAGATCGACATCGAAAGACAGGTAAAACTGCCGGATGCGGGGATAGCGCTCCGGGTCGAGGCGGTAAACGTCGCAGTCGGAGCCTTCGCAGTTGAGGCTGCCTTTCCATTCGTAACCCTGATTGACAAACAGGTTGTCGGCGCCCATGCCCACAGCCACATTGAGCCAACGGGGCATCCAGGTGGCTTTTTCAGCAAAAAACGAACGGGGGTTTACCGACATCCACACGGTGTTCGTATTGTAATTTTTTAAAAAGAGGCTGAGCGGCCCCGTTCCGTACAACGCGTCGGAACGTTGTTGCAGGGTTGTCTGACCGTCGCTGCCCACCGGACTGGCAGCGTAGATGGGCTCGTCAGGATAATTTTGGGGCCAGGCGCTTACCTTCATGGTGATGCGCTGTTCCTTCCAGCCGAGTTGCTGGGTCAGGAACATGCCGGAGCCAAGCAGGTTGAAACCCATGTCGCTCCACGAAAAACCCCATTTCGCCGCGTAGCCGTCGAACATCTCCAGCGAAGTCATGATCAACTGGCCTCCGGCGAAGCCGAGCCAGGCCGCGGATCGGGGCTTCACCCCCGCCCACCGGATACCGTGATATAACCACCGGCTTTGATTGTAGGCCATAAGCCAGTGGCCCATCTTGTCCATCTGGTTCCAATCGCCAAAGTCGTCGATCGTGTGGAAATGGTGGGTCGTTTCATTGGAAACCCAGTCGCGGTGCAACAGGACCATCGTTGCCCCGTATATCACTGTCCCCGTCCCGGTTGCCGCCCAAAGCCTCGGTTTGTGCAGCGAGTCGGCCGGTTGAAGAGAAAAAAACGGGGGTTGTTGGGCATACTGACGCGCGGGAGCGACAAGGAGCAGCAGGAAAAAAGCGAAGATCGTTCGTACCATATTGGGCAAACCGTATTGGTACAAAACGGCAAGAACCGGGCCGAAAAGCCCGGGGAATGTAAGATTCAAATGGTAATTTTAACCGGCCACCGCCAACGACGCGATCAGCGATTCGAACAAACCACGCCCGTCTGTATTTCCAAGCACGGCCTCCGCGGCGCGTTCGGGGTGGGGCATCATGCCAAACACGTTCCGGCCTTCGTTGCAGATACCGGCGATGGAACGTTCGGCGCCATTTGGGTTCGCTTCGGGCGTTACCCGCCCTTCCGGCGTACAGTACCGGAACAACACCTGGTCATTGGCTTCCAGCCGGTCGAGCGTTTGGGGGTTGGCATAATAGCGGCCTTCAGCGTGGGCTATGGGTATTTTTAACGCGCGATCCAGCTCCAAACCGGCCGTAATGGGCGAACGCCTGGTTTCCGGTTTGAGCCAAACGTTTTTACAAATAAACTGCTGGTTGGCATTGCGCAGCAAAACGCCGGGCAACAGGCCGGCTTCGCAAAGGATTTGAAAACCGTTGCAAACGCCGAACACGAAACCGCCGTTGGCGGCAAATGTTTTTACCGCCTGCATAATGGGCGAAAATTGTGCGATGGCGCCCGCCCGCACGTAATCGCCGTAGGAAAAGCCGCCCGGCAGCACCACGCAATCCACATCCGGCAAAGCGGTGTTTTTATGCCAGAGTTTGACAACTTCCTCGCCTATCACGTCGCCCAGCACGTG
>CALEYM010000646.1 GCA_937926185.1 uncultured Bacteroidota bacterium
TTGTTAAACGCATTTTATTTAGTGTTTGAGTGTTTTTAAATGAGGCAATGACTATAAATGACAAATCAAATCCGCTCAAAATACCGGCGCCGCTCCCAATCGGTCACGGCCTGGTTGAATGCTTCGAATTCTTTTTTGTAAAAGTGTGCGTAGTGTTCCACCGCGTTTTCGCCGAATGTTTTTTTGGCAAAATCGCTGTTTTCAAAAGTGGCCAGCGCCTCGCCGAGGGTATAAGGCACCCGGGGTAAGTGTTTGGCGGCGTAAATATCGCCCGTAAAACATTCGGGCGGTTCGGTTTTGTTTTTGATGCCGTCCAGCCCGGAGGCCAGCGAAGCGGCAAAGGCCAGGTAAGGGTTGCAGTCGGCGCCAGGGATACGGCACTCAATGCGCAGGCTGGGGCCATGCCCGACAACCCGGAAGCCGGCCGTGCGGTTGTCGTAACTCCAGGCCAGGCGCGTGGGCGCCCATGAAGCGTCGGCAAAACGTTTGTAGGAATTGACGGTAGGGGCGTAAAACGGCATCACGTCGGGTACGCGGGCGATCCAGCCGCCGAGAAACCAGCGAAAGAGCTCGGAGCCCTCGACAGGCCCGGTTTTTTGGTTGCCGGCAAAGGCGTTTTTCCCGTCCTGCCACAGGCTGATGTGGATGTGGCAACTCGAACCGGCGCGGTCGGTAGCGAACTTGGCCATGAAAGTGACGGAAAGCCCCATCGAATCGGCCAGTTCTTTCAGGCATTGCTTGTACACGACATGCCGGTCGGCCATGTCGAGCGCCTCGGCGTAGCGCACGTTGAGTTCGTGCTGGCCCAGGCCCCACTCCCCCTTGGAGTTTTCGACGGGTACGCCGGAGTTTTTCAGATGCCGCCGGGCTGCCGCGGTGAAGGGTTCGGTGCGGGTACCCTGCAGGATGTGGTAATCTTCGAGGTACCAGCCGGCTGGTGTCAGATCCTGGTAATGTTGACCAAAAGCCTGGCGGTAGGTATTTTCAAACACATAGTATTCCAGTTCTGAAGCGGCGAAACACTGAAAGCCGGCGGTTTTGGTCGCTTCGACCTGGGCGCGGAGGATAGAACGCGGCGCTTCGGGTATCAGGTCATGCATTTTATCACTGACCACGTCGCAGAGCACCAGGGCAGTTTTGTCGAGCCAGGCGGCTTCACGCAGGGTGGTGAGGTCGGGCACAAGGTGGAAGTCGCCGTAGCCCAGTTCCCAGTTGGCGAAGCGGTAGCCGGGCACGGGCTCCATTTCCATGTCGGTGGTCAGCAGGTAATCGCAGCCATGTGTACCCGAGGTGGCAGCTTGTTCGGCGAAAAATTCCGCATCGAAACGTTTGCCCATCAGCCGGCCGTAATGGTCGGTGAAAGCGACAATGACGGTTTCAATAGCATCTGAGGCGACTTTGTCCTGGAGCTTTTGGAGGGTGAGCAGACCTTTCATTGTTTTCGATTTTAAAATACGGCGCCCTGAAAAGTTCAACAAGCCTTCTTTCCATACCTCGCGCCTTCAGCTTGTCAGTATGGCATAGGGTAGAATTACGAGGTATAATAAACATGCAAGATAACAGGTATCCTTTGTTTTCAAAAAATGCATCCACCCCAGGTAAAATTCTGAAAACCATCATTTGGCGGGAAGCGGCCAACCAATCGCGTTTCATGCAGGTCTATTGCCGCTGCCCGGCTTTTCAGGACGGCCAAATCGCCAGAATGGGGTGTTTCTTTGACTTCTACTGCAATTTTTCCATCTACAACAAAATCCACTTCCTGGCCCGTTCTTTTTTGGTAATAATTTACAGTCCCCAACCGCATCCATTGCAAATAAATCGCATTTTCAAAAACCTGACCGCTGCCAACCTGCGCCAGTTGTTGCAAAATGCCGGTGTCGGCAAGATAAACTTTTTTCCGGTAAGACAGTTCCCTCCCAACATTGTGGGTAAAAGGAGTAACCAGATGGATGAAATAGGTTTTTTCCAACAAATCAAGATAGGCGGTAACCTTGCGTTTGTCCATCCCGAGTATGCCTGTAATATTCGATACTTCGAGCAAATGACCACTGCGCGAAGCAAGAAGGCGTATCAGCCGGATTAACGCGCTACTGGCCTCCAGATCAGATAGCAGCCGAATATCTAAATCGATGTAAGCGTTTACGATATCTTTTAAAAATGCCGTTTTATCCCGGGTGCTATGGGCCAATGCCACATCCGGGAACCCCCCGTATCGCAGATAATCATCGTAGTGTTCCTTATACTTGAAATAAATGCCTTGTTGATAAGGTTGCCCGGAAAATCGTTCTAAAGCCGTTGTGTCCTCCTCGCCGCGAAACCATAAAAATTCCAAAAAATCTAGCGGGAACATCTCAAATACCTCCTTACGTCCGGCGAGACTTTCTGAAAAACGGTTTTTTAAGTAAAATGAACTGGAACCAGATACTATAAACTTGAGTGCAGGGAAGGTATCATGGAAATATTTGATAATACTGGTAATTTCCGGCACCAATTGAATTTCATCCAGGGCAATGACGGCAGGTTGGTCAAAATTTATGCCCTCGATTTCAAGGTCAATTTGCGCATCCCGGTACAGTGTGCGTTGAAAAATAAAACGGTTATCCGCTTTCTCCAAATCAATATAGATTTTGTTCTTGTGCGGTACTTTTTCCAACAAATACTTTAATGCAGATGTTTTCCCCACACGTCGCATACCGGTAATCACGGTAACCGGTTTTTTGACTAAATGCGCTTCCAATGCGGAAAAGATCCTTCTTTGTATCATAAAGTATAACATTTTGGACAAAGTTATGTCCAAAATGTTATACTTGAAGTACATTTGTTTGTCCAAAATTGAAAAAATGCAACGCACCGACGTCAACACCCTCGGCGAATTCGGCCTGATCGAACACCTCACCAAAGACTTTCCCATCACTCAGCCGTCCACGATCAAAGGCGTGGGCGACGACGCCGCCGTGATTGACAACGACGGTTTTTGCACCGTCGTCAGCACCGACATGCTCGTGGAAGGTATTCATTTCGACCTGGCCTACACGCCGTTGAAGCATCTCGGCTATAAATCCGTGATAGTCAATCTGTCGGATATCTACGCCATGAACGCCTTCCCCAAACAGATCACCGTTTCCATCGCCATTTCCAACCGCTACAGCGTGGAAGCCCTTGAAGAACTGTATGCCGGTATCCGCGCCGCCTGCGATGCCTACGGTGTCGACCTGGTGGGCGGCGACACCACCTCTTCGCCCAAAGGCATGGTCATCAGCGTGACCGCCATCGGGCAGGGCGAAAAAGACCTGCTCGTTTACCGGAATGGCGCCCGCGTGGGTGATCTGATCTGCATTACCGGCGACTTAGGCGCTGCCTATCTCGGCCTCCAACTGCTCGAACGCGAAAAACGCATCTGGCTCGAACACCCCGACGTGCAGCCCAATCTCGAAGATCAGAAATACATCGTGGGGCGACACCTGAAACCCGAAGCGCGCCGCGACATGATCGAAACCTTCCGAAAAGTTAACCTCAAGCCAACGGCAATGATCGACATTTCCGACGGCCTGTCCTCCGAAATTTTCCATATCTGCAAACAGAGCGGTACCGGCGCCCTCATCGAGGAAAGCGGCGTGCCTATTCACCCCGAAACCCAACTAATGGCCCTGCAGTTCAAACTCGACCCCATTACCTGCGCCCTCAGCGGCGGGGAGGACTATGAACTACTTTTCACTATCGACCCCAAAGATGTGGACAAGGTGCGTTACCTGCCCGACATCTACATCGCCGGCGAAATACTCCGGGCCTCCGACGGCATCAAACTCAACACCAAAGGCGGGAATTTGCATGAATTGAAGGCGCAGGGGTGGAAGCACTTTTGAATTGCGGATTGCGGAGGTCAGGCTTAGCCTGACGGCTATGGCGTCCTCGCCAACAGCAAAGTGCCCGGAGTATTACTCAAAATATCACTTGATTTTCATCTAATTGCGAGGCAGATTTTCCAAGTTTTTAACACTTGGACTGCCCACTTCCCACTGAAAAAAGCCCCTCAGCGACTTTTCGCGGAGAGGCCATCCCAAAAACCAATTGTTAAAGACATCTATTTTTTGCGACAGCGAACGGATCAGTTCGGCTGATACAGATCGGTGTTTTCCAGCGGGATACGCGGTTTTTTGCGTTCAAAGGCGTAGGCAACGCTGAATTCGTGCGAGCCGCCGTTATATTGCTGGAAGGGTCCAAAGGACACGTCGTAGGTGTAGAATACGTTGAATTGTTTGTAGTGCGAGCCGATCATGAAGGCCATGGAGCCGCCGGTGCTGGGCCGGTAGGTGAGGCCGGCAATGAGTTTATCTTCGAGGAACCGGCCCTGCAGGTTAAGATCGACCTGGAAAGGCACGTCGCGCAGGTTGCGGATGGCAAGCGAGGGTACCAGTTTGAAATTCTGGCTCGGCACGTCGAGCATGGCGCCGAGTTGGAAAATGTAGTACTGAATACCGGAACCGCTGGTTTCTTCTTCATCCACCGGAATTTCATCCAGCCGGGCGCGGATTGCGCTGGGCAGCACCAGGTGGGCAAACACGCGCTCGTCGTACAGAAAATGTGCGCCAAAAGAGGAAGTAAAGATACGTTGGCCATCGACCCAGCCTTCCAGCACTTCATCGGTGGGTTGTACCAGCGGGTTCGACAGGATATCGCTATCCACCCGGCGCCGCAGAAATTCGGTAGTCAACCCCAAACCGATACGCGCTTTTTGCAGCTGAAAACGGAAGGAATAGATGCCCTGCAGACGCGTCACCGTCTGGGCGCCCACTTTTTCGGAAAAAACACTGCCGCCCAGACCCAGTTTATCGCCGACCGGCCCGGTGTACATAAACGTGTACGTGGTGGGCGAGCCGGGAAACCCGGTCCAGCTGCTGCGCGCATTGAGCAGGAAGGAATAGTGGTTGTCGAAGCCGGCGCTGCCGGGGTTGATCAGGGTGGGAAACACCTGGTAGTGGTGGTAAACGGCTTGCTCCTGACCAGTGGCCGCGGATAGAAAAAACAAACCGGATATAAGAGTAAAAAATATCTTTTTCATAATAATCGATGGATGGGAGTGATTTGAAATGGTGTGCCGCTTGTACGTTTACGAAACTCGGCGTTTAGCGCAGGATATTTATGTAACCCTTAACCGTTTGATTGGCGCCCTGATCGTCCACGTATTTGAGCACGAAGAAATAAGCGCCTTCGGGCAGGTCGCGGCCATCGGTAACGCCGATATTGCCCACGCCGCGGAAGTTATCGAGCGTCGGTTCGTTTTTATAGCCCCGCAACTGGAAGACCAGCTGACCCCAGCGGTTGAACAGTTCGAAGGTATTTTCCGGAAAGTCTTCAATACAGGTGATCAGTGTGTAGTCGTTCAGGCCATCCTGCTGGCCTGGCGTGATGATCGGGCGCACGTCCAGGCAATTCGGATACGGCACCTGGTGTACAGCGGTGGAGATACAGCCCAGTTCGTCTATCGCGATGAATTCGACGAAATGGCCGGCGCAAAGGTCTTCCACCCGTTCGCCGCCGCCATTGGCGCCGGTGTTTTTGTTTGCCCAGGTGAAGATGACGTCGCCGGCTGCCGCCGGGGTAGAGGCAATGATCTGGCCGTCGCAGGAGGTCAGCGTTTGCGGCGTGACGTCTGCAAACTCGATCACCAGCGGATCGGGCTCCGTGACGGTGCCGGTAAACGTGTAGCTCAGGCCGTTGCTGGAGGAATAAAAATCGGTGATGGTCACCGTGTAATCGCCGCCGCAGAGTTGTTCGGCCTGCGAAAAGCCGTTGGCCGTGGTGATCTGGTCGATCTGGCCGCTGGGCCAGCGCACCGTGTAAGGCGGAATACCGCCGGCCACCGTCACGCGGGCTTTGCCCACGCAGTCGCCGTAGCAAGGTACGCCGTAACCGTTGAAGTTGGTGATAACCGTAAATACCGACACCACCGTGGGCGGTACCGTGAGCGAATCGGACCAAACGGAAGTACAACCGAGGTTGTCGGTGACCGTAACGGAATAGGCGCCGCCGCAAAGCGTCAGGTTGTTGGCGCCCGTTACGCCGTTGCTCCATTGTATCTGCGTGTTTCCGCTGGCGCCGGTGAATACTACCGAGGCTTCGCCGTCGCAGGCGGCAGTGCTGCTCACCTGGTAGCCGCTGTAATCGGACAATTCGTTGACATTGGTTACCAGCAGGTTGGATTGCGACGTGACATTGACAGAACCCGTCACCTCGGTGCCGTTATAGTCGGTAAGCACGTAAGTATAAGTGCCCGGCAAGAGATCTGAAATATTTTTCGTTGTGGCGGTAAAGCCGTTCGGCCCCGTCCATTGGTAGGTGTACGGATCGTTGCCGCCCTGCACGTTTAATACGATGGAACCTTCGGTCGAGTTCAGACAGTTGGAGCCAGTCGTTTGGGTGGAAGCGACAAGCGGAGCATACGTACGATCCAGGTCGAAAGTATACACATTGGTGCAGCCGGATATCGGATTGGTTACCGTAACAATGTATGTGCCGGAATCGAGCCCGGTCAGTACATTGGACAGCAGCGTGGGATCATGCGCCCAGGAAAAACCCAGCACGGTTCCCGGGGGAATCGGCGTCAGGGTAATTTTACCGTTTTTCGACTCGTCGAAAGGTTCGGTAAGCGAGAAACCCACCAGGGCCTGGGGCAATTGAGTGACCACCCTGTCGATGGTATGCGCGTTACCGCCTGCATCGGTGATGGTCAGGGAATAAGCGCCCGAAGCCAGGTTGCAAACCGAAATCTGGTTGCTTGTACCCACCAGTTCATTGCCCCCCCATTTCACGATAAACGGCGCCGGCGCGCCTTGCGGGATCGTAAGGTGAATGCAACCGTCGTTATTGCAGGCCGGCGTTACGGTGGCTGCCGTGTTAACCAATACGTTGGCATTTTTCACCTCGGCCGCGGCCAGGTATGTGCAGCCGTTGGCATCCGTAATAGTGAGGTTGTAAATACCCGAAACAAGGCCGGTCAGGTCTTTTTGAGTGGACGTAAAGTTGTTCGGGCCAGTCCAATTATAGGTGAACGGGCCGGTGCCCCCGGTGAAGTTGCCTAGGGAGATACTACCCAGATTAACGCCGTTTTGTTCTACAATGTTAGAATCGGGAAAAGCGATTGGGTTCGGCTCATTCAATACAATAGCGTCGAACGTGTACGGGCAATCGTTTTTATCCTTCACCGTAGGCACGTAGG
The DNA here is from genome assembly GCA_937926185.1 of uncultured Bacteroidota bacterium. GTDB lineage: Bacteria > Bacteroidota > Bacteroidia > Chitinophagales > Saprospiraceae > M3007. The sequence goes on from CALEYM010000646.1 coordinate 7,217, forward strand.
AACCGCCCGACAGGTCGCAGATTTGCGGACCGGTTTGGGTCGTGTTCGTCCAGGTGACGGTGAAAGGCGCGCCGTTGCCGCCGCTCACCGTGAGGCTGATGCAGCCGTCGTCGTCGCCGGGGCATTGAACGTGCGTCAGGGCCGGATTTCCAATAGAAATGGGGTCTGTCGGGCCGCCTACTACAATACCGGTCACCGTGGCGGTGCACGACTTGGAGTCCGTTACCGATACGGTGTAGGTTCCAGGCACCAGGCTGTTCGGGTTCGGGCCGTTTGCGATGGTTTGGTTATTGGCCAGGCGCCAGACAATGGTATAGTTCGGCGTACCGCCGGTAACATTGACGGAAGCTTTCCCGTTGTTGGCGCCGGCGCAGGTAACATCCGTCACGGCGCCCGTTTGCGTGGCCTGAAGCGGCTCGGTGGGTGCGGTAATATTATAGGGGCCGACTGTTTTAGAACATCCCTTACTGTCGGTGATCAGGAGGCTGTAGTTGCCGGGGTCGTCCAGGTTGGAAATACTTTTGGTAGAAGCCGTATATCCATTGGGGCCGGTCCAGCTGTAAGTGGCATACGGCGGCGTACCGCCGGTGGGGTTGGTAATGGTGATGGAGCCGTTGTTTCCGCCGAAACAGGAAATGCCGGTAACCTGCACCTGACCTCCCGGTACGCTGATGTCTGCCGAAGGCTGGGCTACCGATGCCGTGCTGGTGACGGTGCAGCCTTTCGAATCGGTAACGGTAACAGTATAAACGCCGGCTTTCAGGCCGTTTACGGTGGGCACGGTTGTCGTTTGAGCGTAACTCGGCCCGGCCCATTTAAAGTTGTTGTATGGCGAGGTGCCGCCGGAAGGGGCGACCGTAATGGCGCCGTCCTGCCCGCCGAAACAGTTTACATTGGTAGTACTCGGTGCAGCGAGCGAAAGCGGGGCATTGGGCTGCGTAATATTGGCCGTTGCCGTGGCGGTGGCGCCCCCGGCAAAGGTGACGGTTACCGTATAGGTATTGGCCGGTACGCCCATCAGGTCGTCGGGGCTGCCCGTCATGCCGCCCGACCAGGAGTAGTTTGTCGGGGTGCCGTTTTGCGTGGAAATAAATACGGCGCCCGTGGCAGCGCCCGTACAGGCGACGTTGGTAACGCTGTCCACCACTACTTTCGGCGCCTGAATACCGGTAATGTACACGCTGCCGTTGTTCAGGGCGGGAATGACTTCGCCGCCCGGTTCTTTTACGATTTCGATGGCAAAACCCGGCAGACCGGTAAAGGTGAACGGCGAGGTCATGCCCGTGTCGCCCACGGCAGTGAAACACACGGAAAAGATCGTGGTACCGCCCGGCACATTAGGCAGATCGACGCCCACGGCATTCGGGTCGAACCAGGTAAATTTGATTTCGCCCGGGATATTCGGGTTGAAGTTGGCGTTGCTCAGCCCCAGCGGGTTGGCGCCGAACTGCAGGGATTGAAACTGGATTTTCGCCGGGTCGTAAGTGATGCCCAGCTGCATGGAGATAACGTCGGTAAAATTCGTGACCTTCACATCCACACAAGTCGTGCCGTCGGCGACGACTGTATCCTTATCCGCGGTAAAGGTGACCGCATTGGGTGGAGGCGGCGCCGTGACCACAAAAATGGTATCGGCGACGCCGGAAGTACCCGTCCATACGTTCTGGCTGGCGGCATTGATCACTTCCGCGCCGCCGCCGCCGGGCGGGAATCCCACGCCGTCGATCGTGATCATGGAAGTGCTGCCGACGGGGCCGGTGGCTTTGAAACAAACCTCGTATATTTTTGTGCCGTCGGCGCGGCTGACGCCGTTGAGGGTTTGGTCGTACCAGCTCATCAGCAGGGTGCCGGAGCCAAAGGGGTTAAAGTTGGAAGCGGAAAGGTCGGGCAGGTTATAGGCCGCGGTGTTCTGATATTGCAGCACGCTGGTGTTCCAGTGCATGGCCCAGGCTGCCGACACGATATTGTCGAAGTCGTGCACCGTTACCGGCATGCAACCCGTCTGGCCCTGCGGGATATGAATGGTATTGGCCAGCACGTGAAAGCCCATGAGCGGGCCGGGACCGCCGGAGCCGCCCGTAACGGTGGTGCCGCCGGAAGCGAAATTCACCTGGATCACGTTGTTGTTGCGCGTGACCTCGATGCCGGGCGATGTATTGGCAATGTTCACCGGGGTGGAACCGTTGGCCAGCACGGTGAAATTGACGGTAAAAATCGAACTGTTATCCGGCGCCGTGAAACCGTTCGGATACTGCCCCAGGTCCGGGTACCAGGATACGGTCACCTTGCCGGTGGAGGCGTTGTAGTTGGCCGCCGTAAAGCCCGGCAGGGTGGCATTGCTGATCGAAGTGAACTGCAATACCGCACTGTTGTACGTGATGGGAAACTGGAGCGAGGTGATGTTCGTAAAGTTCGTCACCTTCAACTGTAGGGAAACGGTACTGCCAACGGCGGCAGTCACCGTGGCAGGAGCGAACGTGGTGTTCAGCGCTTGCCCGAATACGGAAAGGGTGAACAATAACAAGCCTGCCGTGAAGAGGTGTCTAAGAATCGGTCTCATCTTTAACGCGGAAAAAGGGATGATGAAAAAATGTAGATTTTTAGTCAAAACTTTACCAAAGGTCGGATGCACGAACGCGTGGCCGTGCGGAGGATTAAATAATAGATGCCATTTTCTTGTAATTGGTCAGAGACAATTTCCATGCCATGTTGACCCGGCGGCAGCGATATTTTTTTTTCTTCAATCAATCTGCCGGCCGTGTCCGTGATCCGGAAATGCACGATTTCGTCGCTTTCAAGGTCAAAAACAACCGTTGAAGCCGACGAAAAGGGATTTGGCCGAATCACTACGGGAAGGGTGTTATGGTACGGTTCGCCTGCCGAAACCGTGTATCCCACGGCAACAAATCCGTTGGTGATCTCGCACGAATCGATCGTCAGCGCCGGATGGCCCACCTGGAGCACCTCGAAATCCGTCGGCGGTTTTTCCGAGATAAGCAGCGGGCTGTTTTCGTTTATCTGTCCGGTAACGTTAAACTGTATCCGAAAAATAGCGGTCTCATCCGCCACTGTGACGCCGGAGTTGAAATAGCTCGAGGGCGCTTCCCAGGCAAACCGGATGAGGCCGCTGTCCTGGGCTTCGGTCAGGCCGAAATCGAGGTAATCCATGCCGGGCAGGTTGTACAGAATAATCTTAATAAAGGAAAGCACTTCGGGATCCCACTGAACCACAAACTGTGTAGCGACGATACTGTCGAAATTGGAAACCCGCACGGGCACGGTGATGGTCGTGCCCGGATCAACGTCATTCATGGACGGCAGGGAAAATCCTACCTGGGCGGAAAGCGCGGAAAAAGCGGAGGGCCAAAGGCTTACTAGTATAAGTAGTAACCGTTGAGTCATGGGAATAACAACTGGATTTTGGATTATGAAAAAAGATGCCGATTGGAAAAACCCCGAGGGATCAGGGTAAATTCAGGTCGTTTTACAACGTAAAAACGGATTATAAAGTACCCTTCTCAAAAAGCGGGCCAAAGTTCGCACAATTCAGGCGGGAAAAAAACTTTTTCCGGTTTATTCGCCCTCCCGCCGATCTTCTTTTACCGGCAAGGGGGGTATTTCCAGGGGCGTTTCCGACGCGGGTTTTAACTCTGCCAGGTTCAGCAATTCAAGTTTTCCCTCCTCCCGAAGCAGTTTTACCAGGCGGCAGCAATGTTGAAAAAAGACGGCTGTATCGTTGGCGTTCATTGCTTTGCGCGGTTTATAGGCCAGCAGGTAAAAATTATTTCCCTCCAGATGTACGGGCGGATTCTCGCAGAGAAAATCCTGCACCGCGGGACTGAATTTTTTTCGGATTAGCGACTCGAATTCGCTGCTGAGCCAGAAACGGTTCGAGAAATCGGGGTTTTCCGGAAAGTTGATGTCGCTTTTGTCTAATATGGACAGGAGTTTCTGCGACCAGCTTTCCGGCTTCAGCCGGAATTCAGGCAGGTACCATTCCTTGTTGTTGGCAAAAAAAACGGTTTGCGTGATCCGGCGGGTTGAATTGTTGGCATAGATCACGTAGGTATAATCGAACAGAAACACCTCCGTATCGCCCACCAAACCGCGCATTACATTTTTGATCTTGCCCGCCCGTCCCAGCCAGCGGTGTTCGCGACGAAAAAGGTCAAAACTTTTTAACTGCTGCAACAAACCAAAAGTATCCGCGGCAGAGAATGACATACCCAGTTGTTGGGCCAGTAGTTCCAGTTCTTTCTGCCGGGCACGGGCGCGGGCGTTTCTGATATAATATATCGTGAAGGCCGCGGCGCCGGCGATCAAAACGGGTATCAGTGCGGAAAACATACGAAAGGAAAAAGGTAAATGATAAAAAGCAAAGTTACTGCACGGACAGCTGAATTGCTACCCCTTCCCGGGCGATCCGGAATCCCCGGTTTTCCACGGCTTTCACCTCATCCGGATTCCAAAGCAGGGGGTTGGTGTGGTTAAAATGGATGAAATGTACTTTCGCTTTTTCGCCGGCAGGCAAATTTTCGAACAGGCGCATCGATTCTTCGACAAAAGGGTGCGGGATTTCGCGCATGTCGCGTTGCAGTTCGCCGTTTTTGTAAAAAGTGGCGTCGAGAAAAGCCAGGTCTGCACGTTGGATTTCCGCGACAATATCCCGTTCCCATTTTTCCCATTTGTCGATGTCCGGAATGAACAGGATGTTTTTTCCGCCTGCCTCGATGCAGTAGCCCGCCGTTTCGGAATATTCGTCGCGGTGCGGTACGGTGAAAGGAATCACCCGGATACCGGGCGCCAGCGTCGCGGCGGAATCGGATTTCAATGGCCGGATTTCGATGTTTTTCAGGTTGACCAGCTGACTCCAGGGGCCGTTGGTTTCGAGGTAGTTTTTCATGCGCGGCAGGGCGTACACCGGCACGGCTTTGGCGCCCAGCGCCTCACGGCCCAGGTACATCAGGCCGGTATAGTGGCCGATATGCGCATGCGTGAGGAAAATACCGTCCGGCACGTTTTTATCCGTCCAGCCGGTCATCTCCATCAGTCGTTCCCATTGCGCCGTGTAGGCCGGCGTGGCTTCGAACATCCAGACTTTCCGGGAGTCGTGGTCCACCAGGGCCAGGCAGGCGGGATGGCGCTCCGGTTGCCGACCCGACCAGGCAAGCCGGCAACAATGGCGCCGGCAGCCGGCATGCGGGTAGCCGCCGTCCTGCGCCACGCCGAGTACGACGAGGCTCAGGCCTTTTTGTGGCAGGGGCAATTTGCGGAGCGGCGAGCAGGCGAAGAGCAGGAGAATGATAAGGGTTAGATTACGCACGATAAGAGCATGTAAATTACGTCGCATAAGAGTTTGGAATTCATTCTGTGATCGGCCGGGATGGCCCTTTATATACCTCAAGCATTGGGCAAAGGACAGATTTCCGAAAATTGAAAATTTTCGGAAATTTACGGCTCATAATTTCCCCCGCACCCGCACCGCCGTCCCCTTCCCCGGCCCCGTTTCTATCTCCAGCGCCGCCCCGATCTTTTCGGCGCGCATTTGCATGCCCTTTAAGCCGCTGCCGAACTGCCGGGTTTTTTCCGGATCGAAACCTTTTCCGTCGTCGCGGATTTCCAGCAGGTAATCCCGCCCATTTTCATCGAGCCGGAAAACGATGCCGACCGAGCGGGCTTCCGCGTGTTTCACGATGTTGTTCAGACATTCACGGTACAACATGTACAACTGCCGTTTCACTTGTGGCGGCACGGCGGGATTGCCGGGCGCTGCCGGCAGCTCGAACCGGGAGGAAATCTGGGCTTCTTCCAGAAACTCGCGGCCTTTTTCGCGGAAATAAGCCTGCACCTCGGCAAAGCGGTCGTACCGGGGGTTGATAGCGAAAACGATCTCGCCCAGTTGCAGGGCCACGTTGCGGGCTTCCGTACCGATGCGGCGCAGTTTTTCCCGGAAATCCTGTTCCTGCTGGTCGGGCAACATGGCCGCGAACTGGGCGGAGAGGGCGATTTTTGTCAGGGCCGAGCCCACTTCGTCGTGAATGTCCTGGGCAATATCGACCCGGAGCTCTTCCAGGGCGCGTTCGCGTTCGAGGTCGGCCAGGCGGAGGCGCATGCGCTGGTTGGTCCAGCGATTGTAGGCAAATACCGTGAAGGCGCCGAGCAACACCAGCACCAGGGCCCTGAACCAGGCGCGTTGCCAGAAATGGTCGGTCACCCTGACGCGCAAAACAGCGTCGAAAGTGTCACCGGCGCCGGCGTCTTCGGGCCGCACACGGAACGTGTATTGGCCGGCGGGCAGGTTGACGAATGCCGCCGTTCGGTTTTTGCCGGCGCGCACCCATTCGGTTTGCAGTCCGTCGAGGCGGTACAGAAAATTGGTTTTCCCGAACGATTCCAGGTCGATGGCGGTGAAAGAAAAGGTCAGGGCGTTTTGTCCGGGCCGCAGCCGGATTTCCGGAATTCGTTCGAAGGGGATATCCGGCAGGGTATCTTTTTCATTGATTTTCAGGCCGGTGATATACACGCGGGAAGGTTGCGGCGTTTTCACCAATTCAGGTTTAAAGATCTGGATGTGGTTTTCATAAGCCAGCCAGACCCGGCCGTCGGGCGACTGACTCATCTGGTATTCGATTTTTTTAAAAAAGAGTCCGTCCGCCTGGGTTACCGGGTGGCATTGGCGGGTATCCGGATCGAAGAAACAAAGGCCGAGTTCGGTCATCAGCCAGAGCCGCCCCAGACTGTCTTCGCAGATGCCGGAGATGGAATTGCCCGGCAGGCCCTGCTCCACGCCGTATCGCGCAATGATCCGGTTCGACTTCGGATCGAACAGCCACAGTCCTTTGTTGGTGCCGGTCCAGATGCGTCCGCGCCGGTCGAAGTGGGCATCCCAGAACCGGACATCCGCCGCTCCGATGACGGTGTCGAGTTGTTCCGCGACCGGATCGAAGCGGAACAGGCCGCTTTCCGTACAAACCCAAACGCGTCCGTCGGCTGACTTTCTAAGGCGCCGCACGATCAGGTTCGGGCTGAGGATTTTGATGTTTTTCCCGCCGCGGGCATCAAACAATTGCAGCGGGCGTTTCCAGAGGCCGAGCAGTACCCGGTCGTTGCCCACGGGCATGACGTTGGATATTTTACGGTGAAATAAGCCGCTGCTGTCTTTGGGGTTGTAACGGTACAGTCGTATTTTATTCATTCTTTCATCCCAGGCTACCAACCCGTCGAGCGTGGCGATATACAGGATGCCGCTTGACTCGTCTTTCACCGCTTCCCAGCTGTTGCGGACGTCGGCGGAACTCATTTGTGCCGAAAAGCGGGTAAAGGCTTTTTTTCTCCGGAGGTTTTTATCCAGCAACACCACGGGTTCTTCCAGACCGCATACGATGGCTTCGCCGTTTCGGGTGAAACCGATCTGATTGATCGGCCCCTTTTTGATCTTGCGGAGGGTCAGAAAATTTTCCTGCCGGGTATTGTAGCGATACACGCCATTCACCGCCGAGCCTGCCCAAAGATTCCCCTCCCGGTCGGCCAGCATAGTGGTGTAACTATCCTCCGGCAATCCGGCCTGCGATCTGCTGTTATAAAATTCATACTCCTGTTTCAGGTCGGGGAATGTTTCCGGATCCAGTCGAAATTTGAACAGCCCGCCATTCGCGGCAATCCAGAAACTGCGCGCGCTGTCGGGGCCGAACGTTTCTTCCAGGGCTGCGGGAATGTTCGACATAAAGGGAAATTCCGGGTTGGGGTCCCATAAAAACTGTTCAAACTTATCGCGTCCGGGATCATATCGCAGCAAGCCTCTGCCCCAGGTTGCGACCCAGATATTGTTGAAACGATCGATGTGAATACCGGCGGATTCGGGTTCGGCCTGTGGTGCGGCAGAAGTCGCCGGACTGAAAAGGATTCGCCGGGCTGTGCCGGCAGCCGGGTCGAAGGCTATGAATCCGTTGAGCGTTCCGAGCCAGAGGCGTCCGCCGGCATCAAAGTCCGACAGCGTAATCACCTCGGCGGCATCGATAGCCGGGTGACGGATAAAGCGTTGTTCGGTGCTGTCGAAATATTCGAGATTACCGTGGTTGCCCGTCCATACCCGGCCTTTGCGATCCAGCATCACCCGGCAGCCATAACCGCCGCGCAGTTTTCCGTTGTGGCGGGTAAACCGCCGGCATTTGCCGTTGGCGGGGTTCATCCGGCACACACCGTCGTTGGTGCCGAGCCAGAGGAAACCCTCGCTGTCTTCCACGATATTGTTGATATGATCGTCGCACAGCGACAGAGAATCGTTCTCGCGGCGGCGGTACACTTTCATTTCGTGACCGTCGTAGCGGTTGAGCCCGCCGCCGGCCGTGCCGATCCAGAGGAAACCCCGGCTGTCGCGGCACAGCGAGATCACATACGGGCTTGACAAGCCGTCGTCCATGCCGAGCCGTTCGAACCAGACTGCCTGTTGTTGGGCGGTGAGGAAATATGGAATGAACAGGAGACAAAGGGACAGGTGGTTCATCCCACAAATTTAAGGCGTAAGAAAAAGAGTCGGTATTATAAGTTGTCGCGGTTTTAGCGACCTGCCTGTCTGTTAAAAGGATTGTGCCGTTTGCTTTTCTCCCGCCCGCTTCCGATATTTGAACCCTGTTTCATGTTGCGAGACGCAAAGCGCGTGAAACCCGGGCCCTTTTAATCCTTTTCCTTGCACCCTCTGGCAATGGATGATCTTGTTTGCCGCCCACCCCAAGTGGAGCGACAATCTGTTGGTTTTGATTTTTTCACCAAAAACTTTGTCTATTATGTCAAAAACCGAAAGATTTGTTCAATTGCCTTTTTTCGCTCATTCTTCCCGAATAAGTGAACTAGTAATGCCAGACAGCTCCCCGTCGTTGCAGGGGGGCGCTTAATTTATGCCCCGGTAGTTAACAGGCCCGCACTGTTTTTCAGGCGCATTTCCGCTATTTTCTTTACAGTTTTTTTGATCACCATGCGTACTGCCGGCATTTCCGGTCAAACCTGCGATTGTAACGGCTACCCGGGTTACGAATGTATCGGTTCCGGCACCTTGCGGGAGTTGATCGACAATGACAAACTGCTGGATTATACCGAGGCGCAGACTGATCCGCAATATATTGTGGTTGAATCGGATATCAATTTTTTAGACCCACAGGAGAGCGCCCCGTATCATTTTGCGCCCGGTTCTCACATCATTATGTTGCAGGATGCGGCCCTTTCCGTACGGAAAGAAATTGTATTCGATGGCATTACCATATCGGGCTGCGGAGACGCCTGGCGAGGCATCGATGTGTTCGGGTCGGGCAGACTCCGGTCGTTGGCGGGAACCAGCATTTCCAACGCGTGTCATGCCATCGTCCTCAAGTCCAATTCGAGGGCGGAGATCGTTTCCAACTTATTCGCCAACAACGGTATTTGTATCGAAGCCGAGGGGAATGTGCAAACCTTGGGAGAAGGCATCGCGCACAATACTTTTTTAGGGGATTTTTATACTACCTCTTGTGTCCTTGGAACGCGATGGGCCGTCATACTCGAAAACATCCCGCATATTACCATCGGCAATATGTCCGGCGGAGGCGCGCCAAACCAATTCAATGGATATAACAACGGCATTTTGGCCATAAATTCCAATTTAGACATGTACAACACCAGGTTTGTGGATAGTTTGCCCGGAGACAGTTTAAAGGGTACAGGCATTCGACTGCGTAGTACTGGCGGTACGTTCACCGCCAATATCACGGGGTTGGGAAACACGGAAAATGATCGCCCGTTTATGAAGGCGCTCGAATTTGGAATAGACGCCCAAAATTACGACCTGAGCGTGCACGATGCTTATTTCTCAGACGCCACAAAGAATCATGTAAAAATAAATGAAAGCGCCTTGCCGACCAGTCTTGTGTTAATCGAAAACCGTTTCGAAAGGCACGCGTTCGATGCTGTTTCGGTGGCTAATTCCGCCCTGAGACATGTGTATATTTATAACAACGAGTTCTACGACAACCATTCTACCGGTTTTGAGAAAATCGGAATCCGTTGGA
>CALEYM010000647.1 GCA_937926185.1 uncultured Bacteroidota bacterium
TGGACATTCCTTGTTGGATATTGGATATTCTGCCACGCTTTTTTAGTTAGAGGAATATCCAATATCCAACAAGGAATGTCCAATGTCCAAATACCCCCGTAGGGTGGCGGGCTCCCGAAAGGATGACAACGAAGCTAATACAAAACAGACGGTATTTTTACTTTTGTCCTATCATAGAAGCAACCATCACATGAAACAACTCTGGCCCGTTCTCCTGCTCCTGACCGCTTGTACCGCCAAACCCAAAACCGACAACCGCCCCATCGTTTTCGTGGGTACCTACACCGAAGACCTCGGTTTCGTGCAGGGTAAAGCCGCCGGCATTTACACCTGCCGGCTCGACACCGTCAGTGGGGCGCTGGAAATTACCGATACCACCGGGGGCATCGCCAATCCTTCTTTCCTCGCTATTTCGCCCGATAAAAAATACCTGTACGCCGTGGCCGAAAACGGCGGCAAACCGGACAAGCCTTTCGGCAGCGTGGTAGCTTATCGCATCGAAACAGGCGGCAGACTGGTGAAAATCAACGAAGTGCCGAGCTACGGCGCGGCGCCCTGCCATGTTTCCACCGACGCCAGCGGCAAATACGTGCTGATCGCCAACTATGTTACAGGCAATGTCGTAAGTTATAGCGTAAATCCCGACGGCTCGCTGAGCGATTCCCTGAGCGCCGGCCAACACCCCGGCGCCACGCCCTGGGCGCACATGATCATTCCCGCCCCTTCCGGCCCGGGGCGTATCCTCGCCGTGGACAAGGGCGCCGACCAGGTTTTTCTGTACGACCTGGAAGCAGGAAAATTGCGCCGCATCGACAGTCTGCGCCTCTCGCCGGGCGCCGGGCCGCGGCATTTCGATTTCCACCCTGCCGATCCCAGCCTCGGATTTGTCATCAACGAAAACAGCTGCAGTATCGCCTCCGTACGATTCGACACCGATGGCCTCCGACCCGCGGTGCTGGACAGCCTGAGTACACTGCCCGCCGGATTTAAAGGAAAAAATACTTGTGCCGACATCCACGTACACCCCAACGGCCGCTTCGTGTACGGCTCCAACAGGGGGCACAACAGTATAGCCATTTTCGGCGTGGACGCCGCTTCCGGCAAACTGACGCTGGTCGGACACGAATCCACACAAGGCGCCCTGCCCCGGAATTTTATGATCACTCCCGATGGAAAAATGTTGCTGGCAGCCAACCAAAATTCGGACAATGTGGTGGCGTTCCGGATCGACCCGGCCAGCGGCAAACTCACACCAACCGGCGCCAACAGCCGTGTGCCAACGCCGGTTTGTTTAAAAATGTGGTAATGCCACCGTTACCTCACCCCGATAATCTCCACCTTCACCCCCGTCAGCACGGGGTTGTACCAGCAGTCGATTCCTCTTGCCTTGAGGGCGTATACCTCGGCTTTGGCCTCTTCGGCAGTGGGAAAGCCTTTGACGATATAGGCGGCGCCCCGGGTACCGCCCGGACAGGTGCTTTCGGCGTGCCACACGAGGTATACGCCGTCGACGTCGGGAGCGTGCGTCACCGGGGCGTCGTTGCAGAACACGCCGAATTGTACAAAGTGCAGTTCGTCCACCGGCGTGAATACGCCAAAATGCTCCTGACCCCTGCCTTTGCGCACGTCGCGGTATCGTTCTTTGCCGTTGACGGTTACGGTGGTGGCGTCTTCCGGTTCGGCTTCGGCAGCACTCATCGTACTGTAGGTCACCGGACTCATGTCGTTGCCCCTGGCCGTAGTTTGCGGCTTGCCCTGCACTTTGGCCACCGCGGCTGCCCGGCGCGCGTCGCCGTTTACAGGCAGTCCCGATGCGGGTTCGACCGTGGCGGGAACCGGGGTGACAGGCGCCTTTTGCGGGGCAAGGATGGTGGCGCTTTGCGCGCCGGCTACCGTCACACTAAGTATGAAAAGCAGAAATGGAATGAATCTCATGTTTAAAAACGCGTGTTTTGTTTATTCAGGTTTGTTCTATTCTTCGACGATATTTTTATAAATATCTTTTAGTTTTTTTTGACAAAGTTAACGGCTAATTGGCAGTTGTGTTATACAGAACGGGTATTAATGTTGCCTGCCCCGCATGTAAAACCACAGGCCGCCGAACGCGACGACCAGGATTGCCGGGAAAATCATCAGGTGCGACAAAGTAGCCTGTCCGGCAGCCAGATTGGCGGCCTCCGGCGTTGCGCTGGTGGCTTTGGCCGCTTCCCGCGCGGCGTCCAGCCAGCCGCCGACGATGGGTTGTACCAGCGACACTGCGAACATGCCGGCGCCGCCCATCAGCGACATGCCGAGGGCGCCCGACTTGGGAATGTATTCGCCGGTAAACCCCAGCATGGTTGGCCAGAAATAACATACGCCGATGGCAAACAAAATAGCCGAAACATAAATCATGACGCCAGTAGACTGGCTCATCAGGAAAATACCGAGCAGGGAAATGATGGCGCCGCCCCACAGTACGCCGGTCGGATTAAGCCGGTGCACGATAGGCCCGGCAAAATAACGCCCGACGGCCATCAGGCCGGTCACCATGGCCAGGATCAGCATCGGTTGCGCGCCCGCGGCGCCCAGCAGGCGCTCCACCCATTGCTGGGTGCTGAGTTCGGTATTGGCGGTGAGCACCATGCAAAAGATCATAAACAGGTATAGCGGCGAAAAAATGCCTTTGAGATTTTCTGAAACGGATGCCTGCCCCGCGGCTTCCCGTTCCGGGAAGGTTTGCCCCCAGAACAAATAGGCATAAATGATGGTCGGGATGAGCATCACCGCGATTTGCACCTGCCAGCCCAGCCCGGCGCCGGAAATCGCCTGGGAAATCAGCGCCCCCAGAAAAATACCGCCGGGAAACCAGACGTGGAACCGGTTGAGCATGGTCGTCTGGTTGTTTTTGAACATATTGGAGATCATCGGATTGCACGCGGCCTCCACCGTGCCGTTGCCAAAGCCGATAAAGAAATTGGACAACAGCAAGGTCCAGAAGTCGCCGGCAAAAATAGTCATCAGAATACCCAGCAGATGCGTGCCGAGAGCCAGATACATCATCCGTTTTGCTCCAAACGCATTGTATAGCCAGCCACCTACCATTGTGGCAATGGGAAAACCAAGGATAGCCATTTGGTTGATGTAGCCCAGTTGGGTGTCGGTGAGGTTGAATTTGGAGGCCAGCTCGCTGAGAATACCCGCGCGAATGGCAAAGGCAAAAGCCGTGGTAACGAGGGCAAAACAACTGGCTGTGAAAAGCCGCTGCGCGTTGATGTTGGACATGGACGGTGGTGATTTCGTTTTGAAATAATGAACGGCCAAATGTATAAAGTCCGGAATTCTTTTAGGAGTAATTATCGCCCCGCCGGTTGAAAATTCCCGCTTTCATACTCATAACGGGTTTTAAAGGCTCCGCTTTTGTTGCTCTTAATGGGCCGTTATTTTTGTTTTGTTTAATTTTT
>CALEYM010000648.1 GCA_937926185.1 uncultured Bacteroidota bacterium
CATAAACCCCATAAACCCTCATAAACCCTCTAAACCCCCATAAACCCTCCAACGGCAGGGTCTGAAAAGACCATCGTATTAGTGGAAAATGCAAATTGCCGGTGGCTCCGGGCAAAGTTTGCCAGACGAGATGGCGCGAATTTTGCGTTATTTGTTGTTTAAAAGAAATAAAATGAAAACAATATGCTCATTATTTGCCCGATTCACAGGTCTGCATTTTTCAGCCCTTCTGGTCATCGCCGGTTTGTCGTATCCGGCGCCTTTGCTGTCCGGCAACCCGCCGTTGACTGCACCCATGGCAGCAGGTCCTGCCTGTAAGGGCGATTTAAAAATCAATGAGATCAGGGCTTTTTCCACCGAAGGTCCCGAAGGTGATTTTTTGTTTTCGTTTGTGGAGATTTACAACAGTTCCAATCATCAGCAATCTTTGAAAAACTGGCGATTGTTCAATGGTCAGGGCGATATGATCGCCGCCTTGCCTTCCTGGAAGCTGCCGGCCCGTTCGGCGCTCCGGGTCTGTTTCGGCAGCGGAACCGATGACAGCGATTTTTCGGACGGAGAAGGTATCTATTACACGATGGGCGATTCCATCGTATTCGACCAGGCCGCCGACGAGGTGGCTTTATATTTCGGCAAAGAACCGATGCCGAAAGGCAAACATACAACTGCCAATGGCCTGAAAGACTATGCGGCCTGGTCGGCCAATGGCGCGTATCCGGGCGGCATTTTTCACCAAATCGCCGTCGATCAGGGTTTATGGCCGGCGGGAGCATTTGTCGATGTTTCCGGTCATGGGGTGTTGTCTGCCTTTGGTTTATGCCCGGACGGGTACGACCATAACGACCCCGATGACTGGCGGGAATACGATTGGGGGCCCTATTTTGCAGGATCATACCGGGCCGCGCCGAATCCCATTCAAACCGCCCCCCTGCACGGCGCCGCCGACGACGGGCCGGTGTCGCTCGAATGGGCAGCCAGAAACAACGCGACGGGATATCGCTTGCAGATCGCCGACGACGAATCGTTTGATAAGCCGCTCGTGAATACGGTAGTTGCGGGGACGACATTCCTGGCGGATTTGCCCGGCGGTGTGTACTATTGGCGCGTCAGAGTGATTGACGAGACGTGTGGCGAGCGGGAGCCGGCGGCAGTCTGGCAATTCGGGTTGATCGGGGCGCAAGGCGCCGACGGCGCGCCCGTCCTGTTGAACGTACCCCAACGGTACCAACGCAAGGACACCCGCTTGTTGTGCCTTTCTTTCGAGCCCAGGCATATTTACCGGCAAAGACCCGGTTGCTCCGAAGCAGCCGATCCCTGGGGCCCCTGGGACGGCGAACACCCCAACGGCCATGCACTGGGCGTGTGCGCTCATTGTGCCAATTACTGTGCCCGAGCCTGTAATGTCATGGTCAACCATTATTTCGGCGGCGATATGAGCCAGGACAGGGTCTCCTACGAGATATTTAAAAACTACTATCATGGCCCGGAAATAGACTTCGGGCATGGCTCGGGTTTCCGGCCCCAGCAGACCATAGCCGGGTTGTTTTATTCGCTGATCGGCGTATCGATCGGTTATTACGAACAGCAGCTGCCTTTCGACAGCCTTGTTTCCCGGATCAATGCCGGCCGGCCCGTGTTGTTCGGCAACGGCAACCATCAAATGGTCATCAGCGGCTACCGGATACTGGACGACGGTACGCGACTGGCGTACGTGCGCGACCCCTGGCCTTCCGGAAAAAGCGGCTGGTTTTTGTTCAATACGTTACGCGTGGTGAAGTTCTGGTTGCTGTACGGCAATATTACCGGAAGAATCCAAGAACCCGAAATCAAAACGGACGCCGACGGCGACGGCGCGGTCGATTTCGACGAACAAAAACGGTTTTGCAGTCATTATCAACAAACCGACACCGACCGGGATGAAGTGCCGGACAAACAGGAAATCCGCAGCTATACTTTCCACGATTGGGATCACGTTCACGATAACGACCCGCTTCCTTTCCCCGATATCGACGGCGACGGTACCTACGCCGAATGTGATTGCGATTCGGACAATGACGCCGACTTCGACGGCGGCGAAGACCTGAACGGCGATGGCAGCAGCCCCATCGGAGCAGGCGAAACCTGCGTGTACGATAAAGACGATAAATTGGTTTTTATCGCCACCAATAAGCAAATATATCTCGCCGGCGAAAATGTAGAATTGCGTGGCAGTTCGCATCATGCCAACTCGACTTATCCGTATGAAATAAAATCGGGCTGCCCTGACCTGTCCACGGGCGACGCACTGGGCAGGACCGGGGATGTGACGACACTGGCTTCCGGCGCTTATACCCAAAACCTCGGCGGTTTTCAGCCGGGACAATACTTGGTCGTGCTGGATATCCTGAAAGACCAATTGTACCAGGAGCCCGACAATTGGGACCCCTGGACCTGCTTTCTGGTCATTCCCTGCCTGATCCTGATCGATCCGTTCATCATTCCTGCTTCCGCGCCTGCTGTTCCCGACGGCGCAATCGATCTCAGCGTGAGCGACGGCGCGCCGCCATACGTTTTTCTTTGGTCCAACGGCGCTGCCACCGAAGATTTGGCGGGCATACCGGCAGGTATCTACACGGTTACCGTCAGCGATCAGGAAGGATGTTCCCGAACGGCGGAAATCGTCGTGCCGGTTTGTTCAATGGAACTACAACTAACGGTGCAGCCGGTAACTTTTCCGGGCGGCTCCGACGGCGCTATCGATCTGACCGTGACCGGCGGAACGCCGCCCTTTGGCTATTTATGGTCAAACGGCGCCACCACTGAAGATTTGCTCAATATCCCGCAGGGGCCGTATTCCGTTCAGGTAAACGATGTGCAGGGTTGTATGCAATTTGCAGAAACTTTTGTGTCGGAGTCGTCGTCTAATGCACGCCCGACGGAAACACGTGAGGCGTCTTTCGGCGAAGCGGGATTCCGGATTTTTCCCAACCCGGCACGCGATTGGATGACCGTGCAATTTTCGAACGATCCGGCAGCCACGCGGTATTTGTCCGTGAGTAATACGCTTGGGCAAACGGTATTGAACCAGGAAACAGCCGGTCAGGAAGTCCGGATACAGACCGGTCGGTGGCCGGCAGGTATTTACCGGCTGGAAGTATCGGATAGCCGGGGTCGTAGGGCCGCGTTATTTGTCGTTTCAAAATGAATTGGCACGCTTTTAAAACACCCTTTTCACCACCTCCTCCCGGTAATTCGCCCCTACCGGCAGCCGCTCCTTTCCCAATTGCACCATATTCCCTTCGAGCGTGTCGATTTTATTGATGGCGACGATGTAAGACTTGTGAATACGGATAAACCGCTCCGGCGGCAGGGTTTCTTCCAGGCTTTTTAAGGAGCTAAGCGACAGAATACGCCCCGAAAGCGTGTAAAACGCCGCGTATTCGCGCATGCTCTGGATATACAGGATGTCGTCGTATTTGAGCCGGTGCACCTTGTGTTCAGATTTGACAAGGATATGATCTTTTGCAGCTTGTGCCTCCCGGGTGGCGGGCGGAGCGGCCGGCGGGCCCGATTTGGCCTGAATGAGCACGATAGCCTTATTTACGGCCTGTAAAAAACGTTCAAAAGAAAAGGGTTTGAGCAAATAATCCGTCACGTCGAGCGCGTAGCCTTCGAGCGCGTATTCGGCGTAGGCGGTGGTGAAGATTACGATGGGTTTACGGGGCAGGGTGCGCAGGAACTCAATGCCGGTGAGCTCGGGCATCTGGATGTCAAGGAACAGCAGGTCGATGTGTTGTTGCTGCAAAACAGCCATGGCTTCCAGCGGATTGGCGCAGGAAGCCGCGAGTTCCAGATGGGGCAGGCGGCCGATGTAGTTGCCCAGCAGCGCGCGGGCGAGTTCTTCGTCGTCGACGACGAGGCAGCGAATGGGTGACATGGTTTTGTTTTTAATAAAAAGGCTTTGTCAAATGTACGGCCTCATACGAAAACCCGCAACTCCACCGAAAACACTTCCGGTCCGGCTTCAATCTGTAATTCATGCCGGTCCGGGTACACCAGTTCCAGTTGCCGCCGTACGTTCTGCAGCCCAATACCGCCGGCCTGATCCTTGGTATAATGGTTGTCGGGTACGCTGTTTTGCACCTGGAAAAAGATATGGTCGTCGCCGGTTGTTAAGCGGATCTTTATCCAGCCTTTGCTCAAATCCTCCACTTTGCTGTGCTTAAACGCATTTTCCACAAAGGGAATGAGCAACATGGGCGCGATGGAGAGCCGCGGCCGGCTTTCGTCGAGGTCGACCTCCACGTTCAGGCCGCGGCTGTCTTTGAGCAGGTTGAGGTCGATAAAATGGCGCAGGTATTCGATCTCTTTTTGCAGCGGCACCCGGTCGGCTTTGCAGTCGTACAACATGTAGCGGAGCATGCCGGACAGTTTCAGCAGGTTATCCGGCGCCTGGTCGGATTTGATGACCGTCAGGGCATAAATATTATTCAGGGCGTTGAACAGGAAATGCGGGTTGATCTGCGATTTCAGGAATTTCAGTTCGGCTTCCAGTTTTTCATTCCGGAATTCCGCGGCTTCCTTTTCCTTTCGATTGGCATATCCGGCTATTTCGAACAGGGTACTACCGATCAGGGCGGTGAAATACGGCATCGCCATGCCCAGGTATTTCATGCTGTTCATGCCGGGGCCGCCTCCTCTGCCCCGCCCAGCGCCTGGCCGGCTGAAATGTTCGGCCCAGGGCGCGCCGTCCCAACCTACCAGTAGCACGACCAACACCACGAGCGCCAGCCCAGCCAGCATGTATATTGCCCATTTTTTAGGAAAATACAGGCGCGGCAACAACAACTCCATGTTGACCCATACGACAATGCCGATACCGGCGAGCACCACGGCGCCACGCCAGAGCAGGCGCTCCGGGTTGTCCCAGTTGCCCGACAACATTACGGGAACAAACACCCAGAAGCTGCCCCAGAAGAGCATTTGCAAAACGGTATTTCGATGCAGGAAAGACATGGGCGCAAAGGTGTGCAGGCCCGCGGCGCTTTGCCAACTTTTCTCCATCAACCGCGTTGTTTTCTCCTTTAACCTGCCGATACGTTCAATGAAATGGCCGGCCGCGTGTTCATAGGCAAATCCGCCGCGTTCATTGAATTTATTTTAAGCGGATACAATGCGGCTGTTCCTTTGCGCCCGGATTAAACCATTCGTTTTTTCAAATTCAAATAAACATGCGTACTACGATCAAAATTTTCGCCCTGGCCCTGCTGTTTTCGGCAGGCCTTGCCGCCGGCCTGAACGCCCAACCCGGCAACTGGAATGCCGACCCCGAACAACGCGCCACCCAGCAAACCGCACAGATGACCGAAAAACTGTCGCTCTCCGAGGCGCAAAGCGGCAAGGTCAAAGAGATCAACCTCAAATACGCCAACAAGATGAAAGAAGCCCGGGAAAAATCCGCCGGCGACCGCGAAGCCATGCGCGGGGCCATCGGAAGCATCCGGCAGGAACAGGACGCTGAACTGCAAACCGTACTGACCGAAGAGCAATGGAAACAATGGACGGCTTATCGCGAAGAGTTTCGCGGCGGCCGCGGTAGCTTCGGTCCGAAACCGGCGACACCGGCAGATAGTACGGCCACCGGCAGCAATGTGCCGAAGAAGAAAGATAAGAAGAAGAAAAAATCCGACCCGACGAACGAACAATAATTAAGTACCTTTTCAAACGGGGTTGTGCAAAAAGTCATTACGCAAGGTGGTTGTTGAAAGTCAGAAAAATATTACTCGTTATCGGTGCAGACTTTCCAAGTTTTTAAAACTTGGAAAGTCTGAAACCGCGACGAATCCAAAATAATATTTCTCACTCCGATCCATGTTTTCCTGTGCTCCGACTTTTTACACAACCTTTTAAAATCCAATCCATGAAACATCTCGCATTAACCGCCTTTATCCTCCTCGGCCACTTCCTCCAGGCCCAAAGCTTCAGTATTACCGGCAAAGTGGTGGACGACGCCAACGCCCCCCTTCCCGGCGCCACTGTCAGCCTGCAACACCCCTGGGGAGAGACTTTTAAAAATACGGTCAGCCAGGCCGATGGCAGTTTTACGCTGAGCGGCATAGGGAAAGGCGGCTATGTGGTAGCGATCAACATGCTGAGTTTCAAGCCCCTGAAAAAACAGGTTACCCTTACAACGGCAAACGTACAACTCGGCGCTTTGAAATTGGAACCTGACGCAGTAGTACTCGAAGGTGTCGAGATCAAAACCAACGTGCTGCCTTCACAGCAAAAAGGCGACACCACCGAATACAATTCGGGCGCTTTTAAAGTAATGAAAGACGCCAACGCCGATGAACTCATCGAAAAACTGCCCACCGTGACCGTCGAAAACGGCGCCATAAAAGCCCAGGGCGAAAACGTCACCCAGGTGCTGGTAGACGGCAAACCCTTCTTTGGCAACGACCCCACCGCCGCGCTCAAAAACCTGCCTGCCGAGGTGATCGACAAGATCCAGATCTTCGACCAGCAAAGCGAACAGGCGCAGTTTACCGGATTTCAGGACGGCAATACTACCAAAACGATCAATATCGTCACCAAAACAAACATGCGCAGCGGCCAGTTCGGCAAAGTGTACGCCGGCTACGGCTACGAAGACAAGTACCAGCTGGGCGGCAATATTAATTATTTCGACGGTGACAGGCGTATCTCCCTGCTCGGCATGAGCAACAACATCAACGTACAGAATTTTGCCGTCGACGATATTCTTGGCGCCATGGGCAGCGGTGGCGGCGGCAACCGCGGGCGCGGCGGCGGACCAGGCGGGCCGGGCGGCGGACGCCCCGGCGGCGGCGGAACGGGCGATTTTTTGGTGCGCCCTTCGGGCGGTATCGCCACCACGCACGCCCTGGGCGTAAATTATTCGGATAAATGGGGCGCCAAAGTGGAGGTAAACGCCAGTTACTTCCTCAATAAAAGCAACAGCGACGCAGAATCCGACACCTACCGGCAATTCATCAACAATACGGAGACGACACAATTTTATACCGAAAACAACCTCAGCAACACCGACAACCTCAACCACCGGTTCAACGCCCGCATCGAATTCAAACTGGACAGCTTCAACACCCTGCTCCTGCGTCCGCGCCTGACCCTCCAGCAAAACGACGGCGTTTCCGCCCTGGCTGGCCAAACCACGCTGGGCAGTCAGCTGCTGAGCCAAACCGAAAATAATTTCCGGTCCAACTACGACGGCGCCAACTTCAACAACAGCCTGTTGTGGCGGCACCGTTTTGCCAAAAAAGGGCGAACCATGTCGCTCGACCTGTCCTCCGGCTACGCGCCCAAAAAGGGCCTGAGCAACTTGCAATCGCAGGACCAATATTACTCCGGCCCCGGCATTTCCGACAGCCTCGACCAGCGCGCCACGCTCGACGTGAACAGCTGGAACATGGCCGGCAATCTCGAATACACCGAACCGCTGG
Source organism: uncultured Bacteroidota bacterium (assembly GCA_937926185.1). Classification (GTDB taxonomy): domain Bacteria; phylum Bacteroidota; class Bacteroidia; order Chitinophagales; family Saprospiraceae; genus M3007. The sequence goes on from CALEYM010000648.1 coordinate 7,458, forward strand.
GCGAGTTCAGCCAGTTGCTGCTGAACTACCGCGCCAGTTATCAGCAGGAAGCGTCCGACAAACTGACCTACGACTTCTTCGAGCCCGACCAGGGCTACACCCTGCTCAACGAACCCCTGAGCAACGTGTTCTCCAACGATTACGTGACCCAACAAGCCGGCGCCGGCTACAACTTCAGCAAGGGCCGCGACCTGAACTTCAACGCGCGACTCAATGCCCAGTGGGCCGAACTCGACAACGACAAGACCTTCCCGCAACCGGCACAATTCAACCAAAAGTTCTTCAACCTCCTGCCCTCGGCCATGTTGCGCTACAGCCTCGATAAACAGCGCAATGTGCGTATTTTCTACCGGAGCAACACGCAACTGCCCTCGGTGGATCAGTTGCAGGACGTGGTCAACAACTCCAATCCCCTGCAATTGCGGGTAGGCAACCCCAACCTGAAACAAACCTTCCAGCAAAACCTGTTTATCCGCTACCAGGCTTCCAACCCGGAAAAGTCTACCACCTTTTTCGCCATGGCGGGTGGCGGATTTACCAACGCTTACATCGCCAACGCCACCTACCTGGCCGGCAGCGACCATCCTATTTTCCAGCAGTACGACGTGCAACCCGGCGCACAGATCAGCCGTCCCGTCAACCTCGACGGCTACTACAATATGCGTTCCTTTGTCTCTTACGGCCGCCCCGTCAAATGGATCAAAACGAACGTCAACGTCGACGTTTCCTACAACTACTCCCGTACGCCGGGCCTGCTGAACGACGCGCTCAACTACGCCAACAACCACGCCGCCGGCGTAGGCGTTACCTTTGCCAGCAACATCAGCGAAAAGATCGACTTCACCCTGTCGGCCCGGCCCGTGTGGAACAAGGTGACCAACTCCCTGCAAAGCAACGGCAACTCGGAATTTCTCAACATGAGTTCCCGTTTTAAATTCAACTGGATCATCGTCGAAGGCTTCGTGCTGCGTTCCGATATCGCCCACTCGCTTTATTCCGGCCTGTCCGACGGCTTCAACCAGAATTTCTGGCTCTGGAACCTCGCCATCGGTAAAAAACTGTTCAAAAACGAACGCGGCGAGATCGCCCTGGCCGTCAACGACCTGCTGAAACAAAACCGCAATATTCAGCGCACCATCACCGAAACCTACACGGAAGACGTGCAAACCAACGCCCTGCAACAGTTCTTCATGTTGTCGTTCACCTACAACCTGCGAAATTTCAATACGGGCAAACAGGCGACGCCGAAAGGGGAGTTTGAAGGGTTTACACCGGGGAATTGGAGAGGCTGAAGATTTTTTCACCACGGAGGCACGGAGGCACGGAGAAGGCCGCCTCCGTGGTGAAAAAACAATAATATCTTTGCCCCCTCATGCCACCGCAAATCCACCTCGCCGTCGACGCCGTCGTGTTCGGCTATGCCGGGCAACAGTTGCAACTGCTGCTGATCCGCCGCAATATTCCTCCGTTCGAAGGGCAATGGGCCTTGCCGGGTGGACTGGTGTTGCCCGACGAATCGCTCGAAGCGGCCGTGGAGCGCGAACTGCGCGAAGAAACCGGTATTACCATCACTTACCTGGAACAACTCTACACCTTCGGCCAACCCGGCCGTGACCCGCGCAACCGCGTGGTGTCGGTGGCCTACTTCGCGCTGGTCAACCCCGCGCAATTCGAACTGGCCGCCGCTACCGACGCCGCCGACGCCCGCTGGTTCGCCTGCGACAAACTGCCACCACTCGCTTTTGATCACGCGCAAATCGTAGCGTATGCCCTCCAACGCCTGCGCGCCAAACTCAGCTACGAACCCATCGGCCTCAACCTGCTCGACCAGGACTTCCTGTTTTCCGACCTGGAAAAACTCTACGAATCCATCCTCGGCCGCAAGATCGACCGGCGCAACTTCCGGAAAAAATTCCTGAGCTTTGGTATCCTCAACGAAACGGCCACCCGCCACAGCGGCCAGAAAGGGCGGCCCGGCACGCTTTTCCGCTTCGACGTGGAGAAATATAAGGCGCTTAAGGAACGGGGATTCCTGTTCGAAATAAAATAACATAATTATTATTCCATAAATTCGCATTAATTTATTGAATTAATTCCATAAATTCGCGCTAATTTATTGAATATAAAGTATGAACACCTTTGTTTCCAGAACAATTGAAGATCAAATCAGACGGCGTCTGACCGGGGAACCGAGAAAGATCATTATCCTGTACGGGCAAAGGCAGGTTGGGAAAACGACCCTTGCTCAGCACATTTTCCAAAACATGGCGGACCAAAAAGTACTGCGTATCAATGCAGACTTCAACCCGCATACCGAGATATTCTCCTCCAGGGATTTGGCAAAAATCCGGCTTTTTGTCGCCGGATTCGATTACCTGTTTATTGATGAAGCGCAACGGATTCCCGATATCGGTATTAACCTGAAAATACTTTACGATAATTTTCCCAATCTTCGGATTTTAGTGACCGGTTCTTCTTCACTCGACCTCGCCAACCGTATTCACGAACCCCTGACCGGACGTACTTGGACCTTCCGGCTTCATCCTTTTTCCGCCGAAGAACTGACCGCCCGCTCCAACGCACTCGATTACCACGATCGCCTGGAAGAATGGATGCTTTTCGGGGCTTATCCGGGTGTGTTGGAACTGGAAAACCATAAAGACAAAGCGACGTTCCTTGGCGAGTTGACCCACGCGTATCTGTATAAAGATGTACTTGAACTGAGCAGCATCAGGCAAAGTCAAAAATTGCGCGACCTGCTCCGGCTTTTAGCCTTCCAGATCGGCTCGGAGGTTTCTTTTAATGAGTTGGGCCGCCAACTCGGACTCGATACAGCCACCGTACAACGCTATGTGGATTTACTGGAAAAAGCATTTGTCATAAAAACGGTGGTCGGATACAGCCGGAATTTGCGCAAGGAGATATCCAAAAAACAAAAAATATATTTTCAGGACCTGGGCGTCCGTAATGCCCTGATTGAAAAATTCGCACCGTTGAATATGCGCGACGATACGGGCGGCCTATGGGAAAATTTCCTTTTTGTGGAAAGGTCAAAACTGCTCGACAATCATCAGATACGCGCCAGCCGCTTTTTCTGGCGCCTGCAGACCGGCGCCGAATTGGATTACGTGGAAGAGTACGAAGGCAAACTGGCGGGTTTCGAGTTTAAATTCGGCAACAAATCCGCCAAAGCTCCCCAGGCCTGGCATGAAACCTACCCGGAGGCGAGCTTCCAAACCATAAACCGGGAGAATTGGCTGCCGTTTGTTTTGGAAACGGCGGAATTCGCTTAAAAACAGGCAGTTGTGATTTGAAAAATTTTTTTTGTGTAAAAATTACGCAAAAAACTTGCGTCGTATTTTTATGCATCCATATATTTGCGTAAAATTTACACAAATAAAAAATACCCAATCATGTTCGGAATCCGATATGCCAGTTTTGATGCGATGACGCACGTTTTGCACTACCAGAACGGAAAAATCTCGAAAGAGGGCCGCGGCCTGTCCTTCTTCTACTTCGAACCCGTCAGTTCTATAGTAGCCATCCCCATCGGCAGCAACGACCTGCCCTTCATTTTCAGCGAAACCACCGCCGACTACCAGACCGTCAACATCCAGGGACAGATCACTTACAAGGTGGGCGACCCGAAAACGTTGGCCGACATCCTCGATTTTACCATCGACGCCGGCGGGCGCTACAAAAAAAACGACATGGAAAAACTGAACCAGCGCATCATCAACGAGGCGCAAACCTCCATCTCGTCGTTCATCCACGGTATAGGACTGAAAGAGGCCATGCGCTCGGCCAAAACCATTGAAACGCGCATTTCAGAGAGCCTCCTGAACTCGCAGGCCATCAAAATGCTCGGCATCGACATCCTCGGCGCCAACATCCTGGCCATTCACGCCACGCCGGAAATGACCCGCGCCCTCGAAACCGAAACCCGCGAAAAACTGCAACAGGAAGCCGACCAGGCCATCTACGAGCGCCGAAACTTCGCCGTGGAACAGGAGCGCAAGATCAAAGAAAGTGAACTGAACACCGAGATCGCCGTGGAAGAGAAGAAAAAACAGATCGCAGAGAAACAGACCGAGTTGAAAATCCAGGAAGCAGACAGCGACCGCAAACTGCGCGAAATGCAGGTACAGGCCGACATCTCCGTGGAAAACCAGCGCAAACTATTCCTCGAACAAAAAACCGCCAACGACCGGCTGGAAGCGGAAACGCAGGGCTACACCATAGAAGCCATGCTCAAACCTTACCGCGACATGGACTGGAAAACCCTGACGGCGCTCCAAAACAACGCCGACCCGAAGATGAACATCGCGCTCGCCTTCCGGCAACTGGGCGAAAATGCCGGAAAGATCGGCAACCTCAACATCAGCCCCGATCTGCTGGAAACCCTTCTGAACGACCATAAGCCGGCCAAAAAATGAAACCCGAATACGCCATTATCGTGAAAAACAAAACCCGGCTGGAGGCGCTCACCGAACGCTTCAACACCCGCGCCCAGGCCCGGTTTTACATCGAACGTTCGGGCGGCGATTTCGCCGGCTATGAGGCCGAACACGAGACCTTCCACCAGGCCCTCGCCCTGCTCCAGTCGCGCCTCAGCGGCGTGATCCGGCACAAGATCGTGGAGCGGCACTTTTTGCCTTCCTACATCTTCTCCGAAAAAAACCTGATCGTCGTAATCGGGCAGGACGGCCTGGTGGCCAACACGGCCAAATACTCCCGCGGCCTGCCCATCGTGGCCGTCAACCCCGACCCGGCGCGCTACGACGGCGTGCTGCTGCCCTTCACGGCGGCCGATTTTCTGGGCGGCGTGGAACAGGTGCTCTCCAACCGCCACCGCACCCGCACCGCCCGCTTCGCCGAGGCCCGCCTCCACGACGGTCAACGCCTGCTGGCCTTTAACGACCTGTTCATCGGCGCCGCCACGCACGTTTCGGCGCGCTACGGCATCACCTATAAAGACAAAACCGAAGAACACTCGTCGAGCGGTATCATCGTGTCCACCAAAGCCGGGGCAACGGGCTGGCTCAGCTCGGTGTTCAACATGGCGGGCGGACTGAGCAGCCTGTTCGGCGGCGGCAAAAAACTCAAACCGCCCACCCTGGCCGACCACGAACTGCTGTTCGCCGTGCGTGAGCCCTACGTGAGCGTGCGCACCCAGGGCAAGATAGTGGCCGGCGTCCTGCGCGGCAACACCCGCCTCAGCCTGCAATCGTTCATGCCCGCCAACGGCGTGATCTTCAGCGACGGCATCGAAAACGATTTTTTGCCGTTCAATAGCGGGACGATAGCGAGCATCGGGCTGGCGGAGGAACGGGCGGTGTTGGTGGAGAAGGGGGAGGGGTGAAAGGTATCGCCGAACCCCGTTCGGCACTTGCTGTCGAGCGTCTTGGACGCGATGACGAATATTTTAGCGGACTTTGTCCGCTTTCGAATTCAAAGGCGGACAAAGTCCGCCAAATATTCGTCATCGCGTCCAAGACGCTCGACAGCAGGGGGCAACCAAGCCATTTTATAGCATTAAAAAAAGTTATACTAAAAAAACAATTTGTGTTTTATTTTTGCTAATTTAGCTGGAAAAAATATGGCTGGCTACAAAATCACCAATCAACACGCGCTATATTATCTGACCCTCACAACAGTCGGATGGATCGATATTTTCACACGCCAACGTTACCGGGATATCCTGATCAATAGCCTGGATTACTGCCAAAAGCATAAGGGGTTGATTCTGCATGCTTATGTTGTGATGAGTAATCACGTACACCTGATAGCCCAGTCGCAAGAGCCTGGCCGCCTTTCAGATATCTTGCGCGATTTTAAAAAGTTTACTTCTTCGATGATCATCAGAAGCATTCAGGAAGATACGGAAAGCCGGCGAGATTGGCTCCTCCACGTCATGGCATTTCATGCACGGTATAACCACAACAACAGTTTATATCAACTCTGGCAACATGATAATCACCCTATTGAACTGTATAGCCCGGATTTTATTTACCAGCGCTTGACCTATATCCATCTAAATCCGGTGCGTGCCGGTTGGGTAGCGGAGGCAGAACATTATTTATACAGTAGCGCTGCGAACTATGCAGGTAAAAAAGGATTGTTAGACATCAGTGTAATCGATATTGCCCCCACTGTAGGGTATGTCCATTTGGGGAGTTTGGATTAGGGGATGCAGAAGGTTTGCTGTCAAGCGTCT
>CALEYM010000649.1 GCA_937926185.1 uncultured Bacteroidota bacterium
CTTATTACACTTAGTCCGACGGCGGATGCGAGTTTAGAATTATTCTATGAACGGATTCGTTGCTATGCCAACTTTCCCCCCGGTATTTGCGAAAAAAACCCAACATTTGCCTGACAACAACACCCTGCCTATGTCACGAAAAGTAATAAACCTCTTTGTTTTGACCATTTTTGGGGCTGCATTTTGTAAAAACCAGCCCAAAGATGCCGGAAAAGTAACCCTGAACGCCGAGGGCAGACAGGAATTCTCCGCCATATACGGATCGCCAATTTTGGACGGCAGTGGCGCCGACGATGTTTGGGCTGCCTCCGACTGGCTGCCCATCGATCAGGTTTGGTTTGGCGCCAAACCATCCGCTGAAGACTTTGAGGGCCGCTATAAACTCGCCTGGGATGAAAACAACCTCTACATTCTGGCCGAGATCGCCGACGACTCCCTGCAGGAGATTCACCCTGAAGGCACGGAACGGTACCGGGACGACGATTGCCTGGAAATCTTCATCGACGAAGACGCCTCGGGCGGAGAGCACCAGTATAATTACAACGCCTTTGCTTATCATATTGCGCTCGACGGCACAGTGATGGATATGACCCCCGACAGCACCTACCGTTTTTTTAATGATCATTGTCTGATCCGCATGATCAACCGGGGACACGAAACTACCTGGGAGATAGCCGTGCGCATATACGATGAGGCGGCAGCGGAGGATCAGGAAGAAGGCGTGCCCCAACTCCTTAAATCCGGTAAAAAAATGGGCTTTGCCCTGGCGTATAACGATAACGACGGTTCGCCGGAACGCGAGAACTGCATCGGGAATGTCATCATACCGGATGGGAATAAAAACCGTGCCTGGTCCGATGCCGGCGTATTTGGCCTGCTGTATCTCCGGTAACCGCCTTGTTTTCACCGCGTTTTTAATTTTCGGCTCATGCTGCTACTTGTCGGTAGTCTGTTTTTCCTGATCGTGCTGATTGCCTGGCTGCGGCTGCACGCGTTCCTGGCTTTGATCCTGACTTGTGTTGTTACCGGGCTGTGTGCGGGCATGGATCCAATGACATTGCTCAAGTCTGTTCAGGATGGAGTAGGGGGGACGCTCGGCGGCCTGGCACTGGTCATTGGCTTCGGCATGCTGCTGGGCAGTTTGCTGGCCGAAACTGGGGCGATCAAAGTAATTTCGCAACGGTTACTGGATTTGTTCGGTGAAAAAAGAGCCACCTGGGCATTGGTGTTTACCGGTTCGGTGATTGGTTTGGCGATGTTTTACAATGCAGGATTTGTGATCCTGGCGCCGCTGGCATTCAGTATTGCCCGGCAAACCGGACAACCCCTGGTACCCCTGGCCATTGCCATGGCGGCGCCCTTGTCGGTCACGCATTGTTTTTTGCCGCCACACCCCGGCGCCACGGCGGTAGCTCATGTGTTGCAGGCCGATCTGGGCAAAACCCTCTTGCTGGGTATGGTGGTTGGCTTGCCGGCGATTTTGGTGGCCGGATTGTTTTTCCCTAAATTTTTAAAAAAAATACCGTCATCGCCACCCAAAGGGATGTTTCCGGAAATACAGTCCGATGGCCGGCGCCAGCCTTCATTTATTATATGTTTGGTAGCAGCCCTGTTGCCTGTTTTGCTCATGGCCGGCGCCACCGTCGGCACCCTGAGCTTGCCTGAGGGCAATTCCCTGCGCACTTTTCTGGCTTTCATCGGCGATGCCAACATCGCCATGATGTTGTCGGTCATCGCCGCCCTGTTTTTTTTGGTCGCCCTGCGCGGGCAAAAGATCGGCCCCGCCCTCGAACAGTCGGCCGGTTCGCTTGGCCCCATAGCCGGCATCATGCTCATACTTGGCGGCGGCGGCGCTTTTAAGGAAGTGCTGCTGGATACCGGCATCGGGCAGCAGCTGGCGGATCAATTGACCGGATTGCCGGTTTCTCCATTGGTTTTAGGCTGGCTCATTGCCACGGTGATGCGTATCGCGGTGGGTTCGGCCACGGTGGCCGGCATGACGGCTGCCGGCATTGCACAGCCTCTTTTGCAGGGGGGCAACGTTGTGCCGGAGCTAATGGCCCTGGCCATCGGGGCGGGTAGCGTGATGTGCTCTCATGTGAATGATACCGGCTTCTGGATGTTCCGCGAATGGTTCGGCCTGAGCCTGCGCGACACTTTCCGTACCTGGACATTGATGGAAACCATTGTCGGCGTGGTTGGGCTGGCGGGGGTACTGGCGCTGGATGTTTGCATTTAATTTTGTTGATTTGTTGATTTGAGCTGCCACGAGCAGGGCCCTCAAATCAACGAATCAACAAATCAACCAATCAACAAAATGAACTACCTCATCGGCGTTGATATCGGCACCACGAATGTAAAGGCAATAGCCCTGGATGATAAGGGCAAGCTGCTGGCCGCGGCCGGCCGGCCAACGCGCACGTTTTCCCCCTTTCCGGGCGCCGCGGAACAACAACCGGCTGCGTTGTTAAACCTGGTTATTCTGGTGGTTCGGCAAGTGAACGAAGCCTGTCCTAAATCCGCGAAAATCGCCGGCCTTGTCTTTTCAGGCGCCATGCATAGTTTACTCGCCGTTGATAAAATGGGCGCCCCGCTCACCAACGCCTGGCTGTGGTCGGATCTCCGGTCGGTGGAATTTTCCGACGCGCTGCGGGACACTGAAACCGGACGGAGTATTTACCGGAATACGGGAACGCCCATTCACCCCATGTCGCCGTTGCTGAAATTGATATGGATGCGCCTGCACCGGCCCGGGATTTTTGAAAACGCCGGTACATTTCTGGGCATTAAGGATTTTATTTTGCAACAACTATTATCGGAATACGTGTGCGACGCTTCTGTGGCGTCGGCGAGCGGCTTGCTGAATACCCGTTCCGGACAATGGGACGCGCTGGCCTTGCAAACAGCGGCTATCGGCGCCGGCCGTTTGCCCAGGGTGGTTTCGCCGGGACAGCCATTTCCGCTTCCGGCTTCGGCGGCGGCGTTGCTGGGGCTGCCAGCCGGCTTGCCGCTGCTTCCCGGGGCCAGCGACGGAGCATTGGCCAATATCGGCTCCGGGGCTATCGAGCCGGATACCCTCGCGGTCACCATCGGCACCAGCGCCGCCCTGCGAATGACCTTGAATGAGCCCCTCACTGATCCCGGTATGCGCACTTTTTGTTACCGGTTGGACGACCGGCGGTTTGTTGCCGGCGGAGCTTCCAACAACGGCAGTAATACCCTGGACTGGCTGCGCAAACAGGTATTGCAGACGCGCATAGATACTGCCAAATTATTGGAACAGGCTGGACGGATCACTCCCGGCTCCGATGATTTGCTATTTGTGCCTTATTTGTACGGCGAACGCGCCCCGGTGTGGGACGCCAGGGCCACCGGCATTTTTCAGGGCTTACGGGCCGAACACGGCAGGGCGCATTTTATACGGGCAGCCGCGGAGGGCGTTGTTTTTAATTTAAAATTGATTGCCGGCTCATTAGCCCCGGCAAAAAAGGCGGAACGGATTGCCTTGTCCGGCGGCGCGGCAAAAAGTCCTTTATGGCGCCAGGTGCTGGCCAATGTTTTTCAAAAACCGGTGCTTTTACCCGCCGACGATCAGGTGGATGCCTCGGCGCGCGGGGCAGTGATACTGGCGCGCGCGGCGCTGGGTTTGCCGCCGGTGCCCGGACAGAAACTGGTGGAAAGCGCGGTCCCCGATCCGCAAAATGTTGAAAAGTATGCTGTTTCGTTTCAGCGTTTTGCCCAACTTTGCGCGCTCAAGATTTAAAATAGTCCAACCAATAAAACACCGCACCCATGCAACTACTCGACGGTAAACTGCTTTCCGAAAACATCAAGGCCGAGATCGCTGCCGAAGTGGAAACCATCCGCCAGAAAGGCGGCAAGATTCCGCACCTGGCCGCCGTGCTGGTGGGCGAAAACCCGGCCAGCCAGGTATATGTGAACAGCAAAATCAAATCCTGCGAACAGGTGGGTTTCAAAAGCACGCTGGTACAGCGCAATGCGGACCTTTCCGAGGCCGAACTGCTTGACATCGTACATGGCCTGAACAACGACCCCGACGTGGACGGCTTTATTGTTCAATTACCCCTGCCCAAACATATCAACGAAGAAAAAATTACGCTGGCCATCGATCACCGAAAGGATGTGGATGGCTTTCATCCCGTCAATTTCGGCCGCATGGCGCAGGGCATGCCGGCATTTTTGCCCGCCACGCCTTTTGGAATAATGGAAATGCTGCGCCGTTACAACATCGAAACCGCCGGCAAACACTGCGTGGTGCTGGGCCGCAGCAATATCGTGGGCACCCCCATGAGCCTGCTGCTTTCCCGGAAAGGGTATCCCGGCGATTGCACCGTTACGCTCACGCACTCGCGCACCCGCGACCTGCCCGCCGAGGTGCGCCGGGCCGATATTATAGTGGCGGCCATCGGCATCCCGCAATTCGTCAAGGGCGACTGGGTAAAAGAAGGCGCCGTCGTGGTGGATGTCGGCATCAACCGGATACCGGATGCTACAAAGAAGAGCGGCTCCCGCCTCGTCGGCGACGTTGATTTTGACGAGGTGGCGCCCAAATGCAGCCACATTACCCCCGTACCGGGCGGTGTGGGATTGATGACCGTAACGGCCCTGCTGATGAACACCCTCAAGGCCTGCCGGAAGGAGATTTATTCGTAAACGCTCAGACTTTCCAGGTTTTGAAAACCTGGAAAGTCTGAACGCTACTTCCATCTTACCACCCCCGACGCTTTAAATGCCTGAACAGCCGCTTCGGGCAACTTCCATTTTTCGTCAAAATACCCCTCCGCCAGCACGTTTTTGACAGAGCCTTTGAAAAATATGAAATCTTTAAAGGTATTCAACATGCCTTGCGGCGGCGGCAGGAACCTGAAGCCGGTCATTTCCGCCCCCATCCACCAGGGTAATCCGGAACTGACTACAACATAGTGGCTGTCAATGGGAAAGATGTATAACAAGCCGTGATCCGTCGCGTTGCTGTTCAGTTCCATGGGCAGGCGGTCATTGTATTTAGCGATAATGCCGTTGGTTTCTTTGGTTCCAAATAATATCAGATTCGAACTTTCCAGATCGCTGGGCCGTACGTCCTTGTCGGCAATCACGCGCGGGTAGAATTTGATCCGGCCGAGAAACCAACCCCGGTCCACCGACCAGTCTGCTGCCCGCAGAGCGGTATCCATCCGGGCTTTCCGTTCTTCCGGCGAAGGGTCGTCGAGGGTGCCGTACACGTAAACATGCCGTCCGGCAAAGGCGGCCCCGACCGGGCCCTCGGCGCCGGGTTGTTTTGAATCAGGCGCGGGTACGTAGGAGCCGGCTTCCCAGCTTGTGCTGTCTTTTTTGTGAAAAGAGGCCTTGTCTTTAACCGCAAAATGAAATTTTTGTCCGTCCACCAGCATGCGTAGCGGTTTTGAGGGGTTGAATTGCGGGTGATCTTTCAGCAGGAGCGTAAAAGCGTCGAGCCGGAGGGTATTGACCACAATTTGATTTTTCCCGGTAAACCGCGCATCGATGGCCGCTCCTTTTTCCGGCGTAAAGCGGTCGAGTTGTACCCAGTATGCCCGGTTGTATTTGTACTGGTAACTGACAAAACGCGCTCGCTCGGGGTATGGGTTCCGGCGAAACTTGTCGAACCAGCTGAATATGAAACCGTTTTTATAGGCCTCCTCCCAGCTGTTATGCCCTACGCCGGCATATTCCGCGTATTCCGCGGTAAATCCCTTCTCTTTCAGATGTTTTACCCATTCCCGGCTGATCTTAACCGGCACCGCCTGGTCGGCGTCTCCGTGAAAAAAATGGGCGGGTACGTTGAGTAAATTATCCGCCAGCCGCGTGTCTTTTTCCGGCGTGGCCGGGCACACCGGCGCTATGGCGGCCCAGATATCCGGCCGGGTCAATGCAAGCCACATCGTACCGCCGCCACCCATCGACAAGCCGGTCAGGTAAATGCGGTTTTCGTCAATATTGAATCGCTGTTTTATATCCGCCAGCATGTCGTACACGTCTTTTTCCACAAAACCCTGGTACCCGGCGGTGCCCCGTGCGTAGGGCGCGGCCACAATATAGTTCACGTCATTCCATTCCGGAAAATACAAAGAGGCTTCTACGTCGGTTTCGTTGTTGACGTTGCTTTTCCCGAATACCCGGCGCAGCGCAAGCCGGTGGTTGGAGCCGGCGCCATGGAGCATGATCGCCAGCGGGTATTTTTTCCGGTCGGAATATTTTTTGGGCAAATACAGGGAGTATGGCTGGTCCGTGTCGTCGGTATTGGAAAAAAAAGACAATACCTGGGGGCCGGGCGGCAGTTTTTGAGCGAGGCAGCTTCCTGCAATAAAAATCCACAAAACGGCCTGGATGAATGGAGCGGAAATAGTGTTGATTCGGATCATAAGATTTAAATATCTGAAAATCAGTAAGATAAAATCCTGGAAATCCTGTCCATTGTAAACTTGTAAGACAGCCTCATCCGGCGGGAAACCTGTTTTAACCGGAGCCCAGAACGGCTTTTTCAACATTTAACTTGTACAAACGCCCTACCGGAATGGTCGTTTTCCCGATTTCCAGCCCGTCGGCTGAAAAAGCGGAAATTTTATCTTTGGCAACCAGAAAAGAGCGGTGTACCCGGATAAACCGCTCCGGCGGCAGGGTTTCTTCAAAATGGGTGATGGTTTCCTTGGTCATCACTTTGCCACCGGGCGTGACGATGCGTACATAATCTTTCAGGCTTTCCAGGTAGAGTATCTCATGCAGGTAAATTTTGACGTTTTTTCGCCCGGCGCGCACAAACAGGTGGGGCGGTTCATCGGGCAAAGCAACAGAAATGAGGGTTTCCGGCGTTTTTTTGCCGGCACGGGCCAGGAATTTATCCATCGATTTCAGAAAACGGTCGAAGGAAACAGGTTTGAGCAGGTAGTCTACCGCGTCGAGTTCAAACCCGTCGAGGGCAAACTCCCGGTACGCCGTGGTAAAGATCACCTCGGGCCGCCGCCGGAGCGAGCGCATCAGTTCCAGCCCGGTGAGTTCGGGCATTTGAATATCCAGGAAAAGCAGATCGACGGGCGCCTGTTGCAGGGCTTCAAACGCTTTTACCGGGTTGGTAAAAACGCCTTTTACAGAAAAACCATCCATCCGTTGCACGTATGAAGCGAGGATGTCGATGGCTATGGGCTCATCGTCCACGATGTAACAGTCGAAATGGTTCATAGGCGCAGTTCAAGCGAGATCAAAAATACGTCGGTGCTTTCGGTTTTATGCAGCAGGTAGCGGTCGGGATAGAGCAATTGCAGGCGTTTTTCCACATTCCGGAGGCCGATTCCCTTGGAGCCGCCGGATGCAGACTTGCCGTTTGGACTGTTGCTGTTTTCCACCTGAAACCACAGGTTTTTCCCGTCGATCCTCAGGTCGATTTTTACAAAAACTTCGCCATTCGTATTGCCGGCGCCGTGTTTGAACGCATTTTCAACGAAGGGCAACAGCAGCAGCGGCGCTACCAGGGCATTTTCCGGCGGCGTATCGTGGTTAAAAACGAGGTTCAGGCGTTCGCCAAACCGCAGGCGTTCCAGTTCGATGTATTGTCCGATCAGGGTAATTTCTTTCTGAACCGGAATTTTTTCGGCGTTACATTCATATAAAATAAAATCGAGCAGGCCGCTGAGCCGGAGAATACTGTCGGGGGTTTGCGGCGCGTTTTTCAGGGCCAGTCCGTACAGATTGTTCAGGGTGTTGAACAGAAAATGCGGATGGATCTGGGCGCGCAGGAACTGGAGTTCGGCATCCCGTTTTTCCCCCTGGAGCTGAATGGTCAGGCGGTCTTTCCGGTCCCAGTCCCGGATGACTTTCAGCGCCACCGCGAAACCGATTACCGCGTAGTCCCGGAAAAGATTTTTCGATACTTTCGACAAGGGGACGTCAAACGAGTGTCCCATTTGCCAATACCAGTACCAGTGCGTCCATTTGAGCCGGATGAACAGCACAACTAAAAAAACGGCGGCGCAGGACAACCAGAACAAGGTTTTTTGCCCGCGCCAAAGCAAACGGGGCAAAAGGAAGTAGGCGATGAAATAAAACGGCAGCGCAATTACCGGCAGGAAAAACAGGGTTTGCCGGAGCAACTCTTCCCGGTCGGAATAATGCGGCAGGTTGGCCACGTATTCGACGATGGCATAAAGCGTCCAGAGCAACAGATGTAAAATTACCCGTTTCATATTGCGTCCAAAGGTAGCCTCTTAGAGCAGTTATGCAGACAACAGTCGGTAAAATACGGCTTTTAACGATAAACGACCGCTTGTCGTCGGCATGCGCCGTTCGGAGACGATATTATGCCGTGTAAAGGCAAACAACTGGCTTGCAGCGAAGAAGCCGGTGGAGCAGCAGGGAAAACGCGCAGTTTTGACCACGCTACGCATTGACTTTTGGCGCAACCCCATGTTGCGCCCGCTGATATAATGCTCTCATCAACAATTCAATACTTAAGCAATGAAAACAAAATGGATTTTACTGGCGCTCGCAGTTGTCTTCGCCGGCATTCAGGCCTTTCCCATCAACCGGGAATTGCCCCGTACCCAGGCTTCGGAAGAATTTCATGTTGCGGAAAATCCGCCGGACGAGGTCATGCAAATGATGAAACACGCCTGCTACGATTGTCATTCCAACCATACGCGTTACCCCTGGTATGCCCGGATACAACCGCTGGGGTGGTGGATTCAAAACCATGTGCTGGAAGGACGCCGGGAACTGAATTTTTCGGAGTTCGGGCGCTGGAGCGCCGAAGACCGGGCGGATATACTGCGCCATTGCGCCAAACTGATCGAGGAAGGCGCCATGCCGCTGAGAAGTTACCTGCCTGCACACCCGGAAGCCCGGCTGGACGAAAAGCAAAAACAGCTGTTGCTCGACTGGCTGAAAAATCGCGCCGGCGAACTGGAAACTACCGGCGCCGCTGTCATGGTGCATCAGGAAAGCACGGGCGCCCGCGACACCTGCGACGACAACGATGCCAACCCCCGTTGTTGTTTCATCGGCATGCCCGAATCGCCCGCTTCCAGTATCGTGATCGCGCCCGACGACGAGCCGGGCAAACGTATGGCCATCTCCGGACAAATTTTTAAGAAGGACGGTAAAACGCCCTATCCCAATGTGCTGATGTATTTGTATCACACCAATGAAAAAGGCATTTACGCCAGGAAAGGCGACGAAACCGGTATCCACCGTTGGCACGGCCGATTGCACGGCTGGCTGCGCACCGACGCGGAAGGACGGTATGAGATACGATCCATCCGCCCGGCTTCTTACCCCGACACTAAAATAAACGCCCATATCCACGCCGTCGTTTGGGAGCCCGGCGAACGGAAAGAACCGTATTATATCGACGACTTCCTTTTCGCGGATGATCCTTTTTTGAGACCTGCCGAACGGGAATCGGCGCGGAAAAACCCGGGGAAAAGCCATGTAGTGACACTAAAGGCCAATTCGGAAGGCCTCCTGGAAGGCCGGCGGGATATACGGCTTAATGACTAAAAAAAACAGGAGCCACCGCCGGAAAACCGGGATGACTCCTGCTACCTGTTGCCTATGCAAGGTGATTCTTAACTTCGTGAGTCGGATTAGTTACTTCAGATTAAAGGAGCCGGTACCGACGAGGTAACCTTTGTTGAAGATTTTAACTTCGTATTTTCCTTTTACGAAGTTCTGACCCGGTTGCCATGCGCCACAAACGTTGGACTCACCGTTTTGATAGTTGGTGGTCGCGGTCGTGGTGAAGCGGAATTCCTGTTCGTTGCGTTTATCTTGCGCAACACCGGAACCCAGGCTTTCGACGGCAAGGGTAGCGCCCGTGGGATCAATTACCGTGAGATAGAACGTCTCTTCGCCGGCAGGAACCACTTCGTTCGGCTCAGTAACGAAGCAGATATTCAGTTTGTCAACTTTGCTGGCGCGCGATTTGGATTTTTCCTTACCGCTGTTGCGCACGTCAACGGCTTTCACCGTGATATTTTTTACGCGGATAGCCGAAGCAATGTCCACTTTTTTGCTCAACACCTGGCGTTCCGTTTCCAGTTGCGTCTTTTCAGAGATCAGGGCGGCTTTGGCCGTGCTTTCTTCCGACAGGCGCGTTTGCGTTTCGGTCAGGGAGCTGTTCAGGGTCTGATTTTCGGTGGACAACTGCGTGTTTTTCTCCGTCAGGATGCCTACTTCGGCTTTCAGCTTGTCGATTTCAGCCAGGTATTGTTGTTTTTGGCTTTCCATGCGGGCGAGGGCCGATTTGTAATCGCGTTTTTCCCGAATAAGGTTTTCGATCTGCGATTTGTTTTGCTCTAATTGCTGCAGTTGCTGGTTGATCTTTTCGTCCAGCTGGGCATTGAGGCCTTTTTGCTGTTCGAGTTGCGCCACCGCGTCGTTGTACTTGGTGTCCAGTTCGGCAAACGCCTGTTTCTGTTCGTTCATTTCGATCCGGGCGGTGTCGAGTTCCTGACCGGTTTTGTATTTGCTCACCATGAGGAAAATGCTCAGGCCGAGCAGGACGGCAATGGCGATCCCGGCCATCGTGAGCAGGCGCTTGGAGTTGTCGGGGTTGCTGCCAAATTCCGGATTGGGCTGATTGAAATTGCTTGGTGTGTTCATAATAAGAAAAATGTTAGGTTCAACGTTTAAAAATAGTGATGTCGAAAGTTCAGATCATAGGCAAACTTTTTCTTGTTGGTTCCGGACTTTTGTTTGCCGCAATTGGACGGCATCCGTTTGAAAAAGTTACGCATTAAACCGCCGCTACCGGGGCTTTATTGCCTCCCGAAGGCGATTTATGCCGAAATTGGTTGGAAATCCCGGCGTATATTTCAGGGTAAACCCCGAAACGCCGGGGGCAGCAAATACCCCTGTACAAAGGTCGTAAAGCGGAAGATAAATTTTACCTTTGCGGGAACAATTATTCCTGGGCCATTCTCACGCAATATGTCCGCACTCGAAGCATTCGACCTGTACAATATATTATTTCTCGACATCGAAACGGCGCCCTGCGTGGCCGATTTTGAAGAACTGGAAGACGAGATGCAGGAACTCTGGGCCCTGAAAGCCCGGAACCTCCTGCGCCGGACGGAGGAAGAAGTCCAGTTCGACGAGATCGCCGAAACCTTCCGCCTGCGCGCCGGCATCTACGCCGAATTCGGCAAGATCATTTGTATCTCCGCCGGCTTCCTCACCCGGCAACCCGGCAGCAGCGAACCTTTGCTGCGGCTGAAGTCGTTTGCCAATCACACGGAAGCCAACCTGCTGGAAGACTTCAGCGAACTGCTGAACAAACATTTCAATAACCCGGATAAATTTGCCGTTTGCGGGCACAATATCAAAGAGTTCGATATTCCGTACATCTGCCGCCGCCTGCTGGTCAACCAGTTGCCCTTTCCCCGTATGCTGGATATCGCCGGACGCAAACCCTGGGAAACCAAACACCTCCTGGACACCATGGAAATGTGGAAGTTCGGCGACATAAAAAACTATACCTCCCTGCGGCTGCTGGCGGCCATCTTCGGCTTCCCATCGCCCAAAGACGACATGGATGGCAGCGAAGTGGCCGGCGTTTACTGGGAAGACCGCGACCTCGACCGGATCGCGGCATATTGTGAAAAGGACGTACTGGCCACCGCGCAATTGTTCCTCAAAATGCGGCGCCTGCCCGTTTTGCGGCAAGACCAGGTGGTGATCGTGCGGTAAAAATTACATACTGTGAAAAAACATCTCGTTGCGCCTTCCGTACTGGCCGCCGATTTTTCCCGCTTGCGGGAAGAAATTGACATGGTAAATCAAAGCGAGGCGGATTGGTTCCACCTCGACGTCATGGACGGCCGCTTTGTGCCGAATATCACCTTCGGCATGTTCATCATCGAAGCCATTAATAAAATGGCGCAAAAACCCCTCGACGTGCACCTGATGATCGTGGAGCCGGAAAAATACATCGAATCGTTCCGGAAAGCCGGCGCCCAGGTGATCACCGTGCACCTGGAAGCCTGCCCGCACCTGCACCGCACCGTTCATCAGATCAAAGAAACCGGCGCCCTGGCCGGCGTGGCGCTCAACCCGCACACGCCCGTTTCCTTACTCGAAGATATCATCGAAGACCTCGACCTGGTGTGCCTGATGTCGGTCAACCCGGGCTTCGGCGGCCAAAAGTTTATTTACCAAACCCTGGCTAAAATCCGGAAACTGCGGGAAATGATCGACACGGCCAACGCGAAAACGCTCATCGAGATCGACGGCGGCGTGGGTTTGCAAAACGCGGAATCGCTGCTCCAGGCCGGCGCCGACGTGCTGGTGGCCGGCAGCAGCGTGTTCGGCGCAAAAGACCCCCGCGCAACGATTTCGGCCCTTAAAGCGTTTACTTCGGTATTCGTATAGTGCATGAAAAAAATCGATAAATTATTACTGGTCAGTTTTGTCGGGCCCTTCGTGGTGTCGTTCGGTATCGCTCTCTTTGTGCTGGTGATGCAGTTTCTGTGGCTGTATATCGACGAAATTGCCGGTAAAGGCGTCAGCCTTTTTATCCTGCTCGAACTCATCGGATATCTGTCCATCTCTACTTTCCCGATGGCGCTGCCCATTGCCGTGCTCATCGCCTCGGTAATGGTGATGGGCAACCTGGCAGAACGTTACGAACTGTCGAGCATGAAATCGGCGGGCGTTTCCCTGATGCGGGTGATGCGTTCCATTATTTTCGTGGCGGCCGGCATCGGTTTTTTCTCCTATATCTGCTCCGATTTTCTGATCCCCATCGCCAATCTGAAGTTCAAATCCCGCCTGTACGATATCCGGAAACAAAAACCGGCGCTGACGCTCGAAAAAGGCGTGTTCAACGAGGATTTCCGGCAATTCGTCATCCGCATCGGCGACAAGGAACGCGACGGCGAAACGATCAAAAACGTCATGATCGAAGACCAGACCAACGCCGGCCGCCTGAAATTCAACAAAATACTGGCCGACAGCGGACAGATGTTCACCACCGACGACAAACGTTTCTTCGTAATGAACCTCTACAACGGCGCCCAATACCAGGAACCCAGCGCGCAGGGAAAAACCAGCGGCCAGCGTTATCCTTTCGTCCGCACCCAATTTAAAAGCTGGACCAAAGTGTGGGACCTGAGCGAATTTGAATTGAACCGTACCGACGAAGACCGGTTTAAAAACCAACGCTCCATGCTCAGCATGAGCCAGCTGCGCAAAAATATGGACTCCCTGCAAATGGAAATCCACGATACCAAAATGTCCATTGCCGACGATCTTACGGCCGACCTTAAACGCCGGCCGGTTAACCCCAATTTGTCCAACCTGCAAAAACAGCCGGGGGGATCGTTTGCCAAAGATTCGCTGGATCGCCTGAAAACTGCTCAAAAACCGAATAGAAAACCCAAACTCAACTTGCTGCCCCAAACGCCCGTAAAAACGCCGGCCCCCGTATTACCCAAACAGCAACTGGATAAAGACATTACCGCTTACGCTTCCCTGTTGGAAACCTTTGTGCCGGAAGACCGGGAGAAGCTGATGCGGGACGCCCTGAACCAGGCGAAAACAGGAAGAACAGCCCTCGACCGCCGCAAAGACCATATCGACAGCCGCCGCAAGGAGGAAGTCAAAACGGGTTACGAGCTGTTCACCAAATACAGTTTTGCCCTGGTGTGTTTCGTGTTCCTGTTCATCGGCGCGCCGATGGGCGCCATCATCCGCAAAGGCGGCTTCGGGTATCCCATCCTGGTGTCCATCATATTCTTCGTGACGTTTATCATGCTCACGATCATGTGCCGGAAGCTGGCCGAAGCGTATATTCTGACCCCTTTCTGGGCGGCCATGGCGCCCTGCGCGGCATTGCTCCCCATCGGCGCGTACCTGACCCGAAAAGCCATGAACGATTCACAAATGATCAATACCGACCGCATCGACCGCGCGCTACTGTGGTTGCGGCGGCGGTTGCAAAAAGAAAAAACAGTCGAGGCATGAGCAGCGGTTTTTGGTCGAATTCGTGGTTTGTTATCCCGGTACTGCTATTTTTAAATATTGGCCTGGCGCTACTGCTTGTTGTGCCCTACGGCGATGAAATCCTGTATTTCAATACCTGGCGCGCGGAGCCGCTGAACACCGTTTTTCGTTTTTTTACTTTTATGGGCGAAGTCCCTGTTTTTGTCGCGCTGGGGCTCGTCGGCCTGGCTTTCCGCTACCGTTATGCCCTGCTGATCGCTTTGGCCGGTCTCTTTCTTGTTCCCGTTTCTTATTTTTCAAAAGATAAAATAGGCGTCGACCGGCCCATCACCTATTTTGAAAAGGAAGGTCGGCGCGAAGCGGTAACCGCGGTGCCGGGCGTCGACCTGAACGGCGGCCAAACCAGTTTCCCTTCCGGCCACACCATGGCCGCTTTTTGCATGTACGCCCTGATGGCCGGGTTGGCCGGGCGCGGCGTTCCCTGGCTGGGGCTTGCGTTCGCGTGGGCCGCTATTTTGGTCGGCATATCCCGCATTTTTCTCGTGCAGCATTTTTTGGCCGACGTGCTGGGCGGCGCAATAACGGGTTTGCTGATCGCGTGGGCGGTTTGGGCGCTGGACAGGCGGTTTTTTCAAAAATGGGCCGTTTGGGACCGGGGGCTGATGCGCTCGAATTGTGGGTAACCGGCACCGCGGTTTATTTAATTGCTGACTTGCAAAACGCCAGTATCCTGTCGTGCTCATCGGGGTGAAAGACCGTCCATTCCCCGTTTTTCCGGAACCAGGTGGCCTGGCGTTTGGCGTAGTTGCGGCTGTGTTGTTTGATCTTCTCAATGGCCTCCCCGCGGCCGATCTTTCCGTCGAAAAAATCGAACCATTCCTCGTAACCCACCGCGCGCAGGGCCGGGCGCTGGCGCCAGGGCAGCAGCGCGCGCGCCTCGGCCTCCAGTCCGGCGGCGATCATGCCGTCCACCCGCGCATCGATGCGGGCGTACAGTTCGGCGCGCGGCAACTCCAGCAGGATATACACCGGACGGAAGGGACGCGGCGATTTCTCTTTTTCGAGAAAGGACGAATAGGGCAGGCCGCTTTCGAGGCACACTTCCAGGGCGCGGCGCAGGCGGGCGGGGTTGTGCCGGTCCACTTTGGCGAAGTATGCCGGATCGAGTCCGGCCAGTTGGGTTTGCAGCCAGGCCAGCCCGCCGTTTTGCTCGCCGGCGCGGACGCGGTTTTGGGTCGTTTCTGAAATGGCCGGAAAAGTATCCAGGCCCTCGCAAACGGCCTTTATGAACAATCCCGAGCCGCCGGTCAGGATCGCTATGTTGGCGCGCTGGAAAATCCGATCGAGCAATTTCAGGGCATCCCGTTCGAAATCGCCCACGCTGTAGTCGTCGCCCACGCTCAGGGAATCGATAAAATGATGCGGCGCCATTTGCCGCTCGGCAGGCGTGGGCTTTGCCGTGCCGATGTTCATCTCGCGGTAAAACTGCCGGCTGTCGGCCGATAAAATTTCGGCGCCCAGGGCCCGCGCCAGCCATATAGCCGCGGCCGTTTTGCCGCTCGCCGTGGCGCCGGCTATCACCAGGAGGTATTTGTCGTCATTGGGCGTCATTGCGTCATTAGTCATTGGTTGGGGTAATCGGGGCGTCCCCGGGTAAATATCGGCTCTTTCAATAATTAACGGTTAAAAAACAGCTTCAGAGCGAGTATTTATACTCGGCGACACCCCGATTATCCCAACCAATGACTAATGACGCAATGACGCAATATCTTCGCCCCATGAAACCCTCACTGGCTTATCAGAGCGACGGAAAGTTGTTTCCCGTAATCGCGGCCACCACGCCGCTGATGGTGCGCGCTTTCTGGCGCAAAATATACGTGCACAACCGCCGGGCCGTGCCGCACGACAAACCCGTGCTGCTGGCCGCCAACCACCCCACGGCCTTTCTCGATCCCGTTATTTTGTGTTCGTTTCTGGATCCGCCGCTGTACAACATGACGCGGGGCGATATATTTCAAAAACCTTTTTTCCGCCGTTTGCTGGAAAGCATCAACATGTTCCCCGTGTTCCGGCAGCGCGACGGTTACACCGGTCGCGACCGCAACGACGAGGTGTTTGAATTCTGCCGCGAAAAACTGCGGCAAAAACGCGTGCTGGCCATCTACGTGGAGGGCGAACACCACCTCGAATGGCGCGTCAAGCCGGTGCAAAAAGGCATCATCCGCATTGCTTTCGACGCCCTGGAAAAATACGACCTGCCCGACCTGCAGATCATTCCCGCCGGCTGCAACCACGTGTGGGGCGACCGCCCGCGCGACGAGATCATGGTGAATATCGGCGAACCGATCCCGCTGGCGCCTTACTGGGCCGAATACCGGCAGAACCCGGGCGCCGCCGCGGCCCGCCTGACGACCGACATCGGCGAAGCCCTGAAAAAAATTTGCCTGCACATCGACGACCCCGCCGACGACCCACTGGCCGCCCAATTGCTCACCCTGCGCCGGAGCGATTTTTCCACACCCCTGCTGCCCGTCGTGGAATTTCACAACCGCCGCTTCTTAGCCGAAAAGGCCGTCTGCGACCGGATAAATGCCATGCCGCCGGCAGAAAAAAACGCCCTGCGGGAAAAAACGGATCCTTATTTCGCCGCCCTGGAACAGGCCGGACTGAGCGACGAGGCGCTGGCCAATCCCCACTGGGCTGCCTGGCGCCGGCTGCCGCTATTTCTGCTTGGCTTTCTTCCGTTCCTGGCGGGTTATCTTGGCAGTTATCCGATTATTGGGCTGGCCCGGTACCTGACCCGGAAAAAAGTAAAAAAACGCGAGTTCCGCTCCAGCGTGCACCTCGGCGTGGCGTATCTGGCCAGCGTGGTGTTTTATGCCTTGTACCTCCTGGCCGGCCTGCTCAGCCGCGACCCCTGGTGGATCGCCCTGAGCCTCGCCCTGCCGGCGCTGGGCTGGTTCTCCATGTTCTATCGCGAAAACTGGTCGCGTTGGTTCAACGCCAGAAGGGCTTTGGGGCATCCGGAAAGATCGCGGCTGCTGGACATGCGAAAAAAAATTGTGGCGCCGTGATTTTTTGCCCCGTAAACTTTTACAAATGAAGGAATTATCTTAAATTGCGGGCGAAATTCAGCCATTTCTGCCGCGGCGCCGGCAAAGAGGCAGTTCTCATAGCCCATGGCTTAAAGATGACACCGTTTCCTGTCTTGCGGGGCGTCGCGATGACACCTCTAAGCAAAATGACCTCAATTTAGTTAAAACCAAATGTATAACTCGCAAAAATACCCCGTGCGCGAGCCCCTTTTTTGA
This sequence comes from uncultured Bacteroidota bacterium, assembly GCA_937926185.1. Classification (GTDB taxonomy): domain Bacteria; phylum Bacteroidota; class Bacteroidia; order Chitinophagales; family Saprospiraceae; genus M3007. The sequence continues at coordinate 17,283 of CALEYM010000649.1, forward strand.
AAACGCCCGCAAAAAACCGTGTAAGTAACTGAAACACAAAACGATATGACGCGGAAAATGCATGCGTTTTTATTTACATGTAAAGTAAGTATATTGTTTTTTGAAAAAATTGACACTTTTTCGACCAAAAATTTGGAAATGACGCGGGGAATTTTTGAACTTTATCGCCTGAAATTCAACGCCTTAAACCGATTTCCGCTCTTCCAGACCGTATCCAGGATGATGAGGATTGCGACTT
>CALEYM010000650.1 GCA_937926185.1 uncultured Bacteroidota bacterium
GGCCAGGTGGCCAAATGCGCCGGCGCACCCGTCGAGAAGTACCTCACACTCACGATTGACACCAGCGAATTCGACGAGGACCAGGATTGCGTGGCCTACATCGGCGACTCCAGCGAGACTCATGAAACGTCCTGCGACACCTGCAATGCAGGAGAAAACAAGGCCACCCTGTATATCGGTACACCCACCTGCAACCGTTATTCGGTATTTCTCAACCGTCTCTGTTCTACGCCGTACACCTTTGCTGCCTTCCAGATTAAGGCCCAGAAAGCCGCCGGCGCCGATTCGAACAGTGTGGTGGATTTGCCGGATCACATCATGTTCTCGCGCAAAAACATCAACGGCGAGGGCGATTTCGGTCGCATCGACGTGAGCAATTTCGAGAACCTGGAGGCCTTCCCGCGCACCGATTTGAAGTACGCCGACATCTCGCTGAGTTCGGCAGCCAACTTGTTCGACCGCGACACGCAGTGGAAAATTCCGGGCCTGGTCGGTAAACGGAAGTACACCTTGACCATTTACACGGGCTTTCGGGGCGCGAACTAAACGGCCAAGCCAGCCGGATTTCCAGCCGGTCCGCCCAGCCTTTCTTTTTCACCCCAAAGCGCCCCTCAGCCCCGTGCAAACACAGTATTCGACGGACGAACTGGTTCACCTGATCACGACCAACAACCTGACTGGCGTTTATGCCCGCCTGGTTGCCGAAGGCCGGGTCAGTGCCGCGATGCTCCCGAACGTGGATGCGATCTCATACTCCATCCAGGAGCAGTCCGGGCGACTGTCGCCCGAGGCGTTCCTTACTTGGCTGGAGCAATTACTGGACGTTCCTGTAGATCAAACCGGCCTGTACACCGCCGAACTGACCGCCATCCGGCAAACGACGGGTAAAACCCCGGCCCGGCTGCTGGTGGACCAAATCCGCCAAACGATGCCGCAAAACGATGCCGCCTCGTTTTTGGGCGACGACAAGCGTCGCCCCTACGTGGCCTGGATACTGATCGGGCTGGCCGTTATCGGGTTGCTATGCGTGCTGCGCTACCTGGGGCGAATCCTGGAAAAGGCTGTCGCATGACCTTAAAACTCTTGTATTAACCCAAAACCATCACTCCCAAAAAATAACGCTATGATGCGCATTTTGAAACAACGCTGGGTAATTGCAGTGCTCGCCGTGGGCGCGACCCTGCTTTTCATCACCTACGTGTACCCGAAAATCAAAAAGGCTATTGCCGGAAAAGTTCCGGGTACGAATACCACCGACCCCAGTCCAGCCACTGGCGCCCCGGTGCTGCAAAGCCTGAAATCCCGGCTGGTCGGCCCGGTGTCG
>CALEYM010000651.1 GCA_937926185.1 uncultured Bacteroidota bacterium
AACCTCATAAACCTCATAAACCTCATAAACCCTCATAAACCCTCATAAACCCTCTAAACCTCATAAACCCTCATTTCCCCTGCACCAACACCCGTTTCATTTCCACACTGGCATCCGTACGCCATTCCGCCAGGTAAATCCCCGCCGGCAGGCCGGCCAGGTCGATGCGGGTTTGCCGCGCGCTCAGGGGCTGTTGCCGGACCGGTATGCCGCCGATATTCAGCAGCCGGAAGGCGCTTTGTGCGGGAAATATTTCGGGCAATTGCACGGTCAGCCAGGCGCTTGCCGGATTGGGAAAAATACGCCATTGCGCAGCCAGGCCTGCATCGAAAGTGCCAACGCTGGTCCCGTGTGTTACGCAAATGTCGAAGCGTCCGTCGGCGGCCTGGGCATCGCCGAAATCGAACACCCGCACCCGGTAGCTCTGCCCCGGTGTCAGGTTGTCGGCGGTGAGTGCGGTGACGCCGCCGGAGCCGCCCGGGGCATCGATGCAGTCGATCAGTTGCGGGGTGTTGCAATTGCCATCATATAGCGCCACAACCGGGTCGAGGGCATGGGGCGCCTGGCCCAGAGGCGTCACGGTGACGCGGTGCTTGGTTTCCACTGCCGTAAAATGAAACCACACATCGAGCGCGCTGCCACTGGTGAATCCGCTGCATGCCGGAATGGCTATACCCGAGGCCGAGGCGCCGTCGGTAGTGGCGGTCAGGGGCTGGCAGATTTCTGCGCTGGTGAGCGAGGTAGCGGCCGCGCAAGCATCGTTGGCGGGCGGCCACACGCCGTCGCAGCCGGAGGGGTCGCTGTACAGGCTGTCGGTTTCGAGGCGGATGGTGGGTAGTTTGGCGTACAGGTTTTCGCCGGGGCACAGCGTGGCGCCGCCGTCGCGGTGACCGCAGATGCGGTGGAGCGTCAGGCCGGAAGCGGCGTGCAGGGCCGTGCCCGCGGGGTCGATGTTGCTGTCGCAGGCTTTCCAGGCCAGCAATTTTTCGAGGCTTTGAAGTGCCGCGGCTGTGGGCTGGTCGTTTTGAAAATTGCCCAAAAAGCACACGCCCATCGTGTTGGAATTGTTACCGCTGAAATGCGCCCCGATCACATTGTTGCCGCCGGCGCGTCCCTCGAAGACGGTTCCGTCGGGCGCTATCAGCCAGTTGTAGCCAATATCGCACCAGCCGTTGGTATTCACATGCAGTTGCCAGATGGCCATCACCGTGGCTGAATATGGAGGATTGGCCGCCCCGGCCTGGTGATGCACCACCAGGTGCGTGACGTTGGTGTAGGCGGGCGTACAACCGGGTTGCTGATTGGGTGGGCCGCCCCAGCCGGCGCGGTTTACGAAGGCCGGTTGCGGACAAGGGCAGGCGCCGCGGTACTGCGCCGGCGCCTCGGGTACCGGGTCTTTCAGCGGCGCTTCCAGGGGCGTATAATAAATCAGTTCCGCTGTTACCGGCTCGGAAGCTTCCGACCGGCGCAGTTGAAAAAAGCGTGTGCCGGACGGGAAAAAAATCATCTCAAACTGCCGCCGCCCTGCCGGGTTCTCTATATGCGGGTCGTCGTGCATGGGTTGCCAGGGCCCCCAATCCCGGATGTCGGCAGTGGTTCTGATCTCAAAATCGCCCCTCAGGTTTGTGCCGGAACAGCGCAAAGTGAAGGTGACAAACGGCCCGGTTTCTTTGAGTGGAATGACCAACACCGGCGAGGTTTGCCGGGCGGCGCCCCCGGCAGGGAAATTGTAAGTCATTTCAGCCCGGCCGGGTATTTGTGCCCGGAGCGACAGCGTAATGCCCGATAAGCAACACAGTATCAGGAAATATTTTTGCATACGGATCAACGGATTAGAGAAAAACTGCAATTGACACAGTCAAAATGCTCAAATGGCCTCTTTTATTGCCAATAACCGTGCATTCATTTTGCAAATTGACATGTATTGACGCCCCATCATTTTCAACCCCTTGTTTGCACTTTATACCCCTGCATCACATAATACACCACATACGCAAAACACACGAACGGCACGATTAACGCCATTTGCATACCCCCTGACCCCGACAGCAATCCGGCAATCGGCGGCATCACGGCGCCGCCCACGATAGCCATGATGACCAGCGAGGAAGCCAGTTTCTGTTCTGCGGGCGGCATTTCTTTTGTGGCAAGGGCGAAAATAGTGGGGAACATGATGCTTTGGCAGAAATAGGTGAGCATGATGCAAACAATGCCCGTGAGACCTCCGATGGCAAAGGCGAGCGCCACGAGGGCCACGGCGGCCATGGAATACCACGACAACACCTTGCGGGGCTCCGTTTTACTCATCAGATATGTGCCCAGGAAACGGCCCAGCATGAACAACACCAGCGCCGCCGAGGCATGGAAACCGGCGATCTGATCGGGCGTCATACTTTCTTTTACCTGATAGATCGTGTTGACCAACCCGACGTGTTCGTCGCGGGCAAAATCAATTTTGAAATCCACGAAATAGCCCCACAACGTAGCCTGCGCGCCCACATTGGCAAACTGCGCCACAACGCCCAGCGCCAGGTGGCGGTACTTCATCAATGGTTCCAGAATACCGACCTTTCCTTCGGCCAGTTCTTCTTCCCGGCCCACTTCCGGCATTTTGGTCAACCAGAACAGCAAGGCTACCAGCAACACCACGCCTGCTACCACTAAGTACGGCCCCTGCACGGAATGCGCTTCTTCCAACCGCGCGGCGTCTATCTGTTCGGGGGTCATAGCTGCCAGCAATTCCGCCGTGTATTCCGTTTTGGAAAAAATGAACAGGCTGCCGATCACCGGGCCCAGAATAATACTGATGCCATTGAACGATTGGGCGAAATTGATGCGCCACTCGGCGTCCTTTTTGTCGCCCAATACCGTCACGTACAGGTTGGCCGCCGTTTCCAGAAAAGCCAGTCCCGAAGCAATGGTGAACAACGCAAACAGGAAAAAGGCGTACACCCGGATATCCGCTGCCGGATAGAACAACAGCGCCCCGCCGGCATACAGCAACAAACCCGCAAGGATACCGCGCTTGTAGCCGAATTTCCGCATGAAAATGCCCGCCGGGATGGCCATTACAAAGTAGCCGAAATAAAAAGCCGAATCGACGATGCCTGCCTGCCAGCGCTGCAAGTCGAGCGCAAACTGGAAGTGCCGGATCAGCGAGCCGTTCAGGCTGTTGGCGATGCCCCAGAGGAAAAAGAGGCTGCACACGAGGGCAAAGGGGAGGAGGTAGGGGTTGCGGGCAGAGGAGGGTGTAGGCATGGTCGTTGTTTTTTCGTCGATTGTTTTGGGCAAAGGTATGCGCGCTACGTTCTGAAAAAGACACAAACGGACAAATACCTTTTTAAGACGCTAAAAAAACGCGGGGGCGTTTGGCGATACCCTTCAGGCGGCGGTATTTTCGGTTTTCTTTACAACATCAGGTAAACCAAACGCAACTTTCCCTATGCCTAATCGCCTGCTTCCGGTATTGTTTTTTCTGTTATGCCTTACCCCGGTTTATGCCCAAAAATATCTTGAAATGATCGAAGCGGGTACCTACCCCCTTGCGGAAATCCAAAAAGAAGCCGAAGCCTGGTTCGATGTCGCCGGCCGCGACCGGGGCACAGGGTACAAGCAGTACAAACGCTGGGAATACGTGGCCCAAATGGAACTGGATGAAAAGGGCGTAAAAATCCCCAATCCGGAACTGGCCCAACGAGCCCGCGATTACCGCCGGGCCGAACGGCAACGTCAAACCGAATCCAACACCCCCCCGGCCAACTGGAAACAACTCGGCCCCACCTACTGGAATGCCACTTCCGGCTGGAACCCCGGCGTCGGACGCGTCACTTCCATCGGCATCGACGAAACCAACAGCCAGCACCTCATCGTCGGCAGCCCTACCGGCGGCGTTTGGAAAACCCTCGACGGCGGCGCCACCTGGATACCCCTGACCGACGACTTTTCCACCGTGGACGTCTATTCCCTCGAAATATCGCCGTTCAACAGCCAGCTCTATCTCTGGGGCAGTACATCGGGCCGCATTTTCCGTTCCACCGACGGTGGCGCCACCTGGGCCGCCACCGGCAACGTAACCGGCACCGGCAAGGTCATCCGTATCCTTTTTCATCCTACCAATCAAAACACCGTGTACGCGGTGTCCGAATCCACCGGCTTGTTCCGTTCGGTCAATGGCGGCAGCAGCTGGACCGCCGTAACGGGCGTCAGCGGGGTGCCCGGGCAGGACGTGGAATTCAAACCCAGCAACCCGAATACCTTGTATTTCTCCGGCAGAAACGTCTATCGTTCCACCAACGGCGGCACGTCGTTTTCCCAGATCGGCGGCGGTTTCGGCGGCGCCAGCAACAACCACAAAATGATCGGCGTCACTCCCGCCAATCCCAACGTCGTGTACGTGCTGGAATCCAACGGCGGCCGGTTCGGCGCTTTTTACAAATCCACCAACGGCGGCGGCGCTTTTACCAAACTCATCTCCGGCGACACCATCAATTACTTCGGGTACAGCTCTACCGGCGACGACGACCGCGGGCAGGCGCCCCGCGACATGGATGTGGCCGTGCATCCCGCCAATGCCGACGAAGTGCACATCGCCGGTATTCACACCTGGAAATCCGTTAATGGCGGACAATCGTTCGCCCTGACTTCCTTCTGGATGCCCGGCACTGCTGCCAGCCTGGGCGTAGGTTATAATCATGCCGATATCGATATCCTGAAGTTTGCCGGCGACACGCTTTACGTGGGTTCCGACGGCGGTATGTACATCAGCACCGACGGCGCCAAAACTTTTGTCGACCGTACGGCAGGCCTCGGTATCCGGGAATTCTACAAGATTGGCGTTTCAAAAACAGACCCCAATGTGGTGTCCGGCGGGTCGCAGGACAACGGCACCAGCGTCATGCGCGGCGCCAGCAGAGCCTGGGTGGACTGGCTCGGGGCCGACGGCATGGAAACCTTTGTCGACTGGAACAACGCCAATATCCTTTACGGCACTTCCCAAAACGGATCCATGTATCGCTCCACCAACCAGGGCAGCTCCCGATCCTCGATCTCAAAGCCGCCTGGAGTGGATGACGGCGCCTGGATCACGCCATTCGAACAGGACCCCCAGGTATCCACCACCATTTACGTCGCCTTTGCCGATGTGTGGAAAAGCACGAACAGCGGGAACAGCTGGACCAAAATTTCCACCTTCGACAACGGCAATATGAATCAAATGAAGCTGGCGCCGTCTTCTAATCAGCGTATCTACGTGTCGCGGGGCTCCTCCCTGTTCACTACCGCCAACGGCGGGGGTTCCTGGACGACTATCACCTCCGCCTGGAGCAGCAGCACGATCAGTTATATCGCCGTGCATCCGCAGAATCCGCAGCGTTTGCTCATCGTCACTTCCAACGGCGTTTACCACTCCGTGAATGCCGGCACGAGTTGGACGAATATCAGTTCCGGATTACCCTCGGGTACCAAATACTGCGCTGCCTGGGAAAATACGGGCAAAAACGGCATCTACGTCGGCGGCTTTGGTTTTGTGGCCTATACCAACGACGAACTCAACGGTCAATGGGTAGGCTTCTTTGACGGATTGCCCAACGCGCGGGTATATGAGTTGGAGATCAATTACGTGTCCAACACTATTTTTGCCGGCACCTATGGCCGGGGTTTGTGGGAATCGCCGCTGTATCAGCCCCTGCCGCCCGTAGCGGCATTCAGCGCCAATCAAACCCAGGGCTGCCGCGGCCCGCTGACCGTGCAGTTTGCCGACAAGTCCACCAATGGCCCCACCGCCTGGGAATGGACTTTTGACGGCGGCATTCCCGCCAGCTCCAACCTTCAAAATCCGGTTGTCACCTATGCCGCCGCCGGCGTCTACACCGTCCGGTTGAAAACGTCGAACGCCGGCGGTGAAAACACGGTGGAGATTGACGGGTACATCCGGCTGTTCGATCCGGCTGCGCCCCAGCTTACCGGCGCCGAACGCTGCGGGCCGGGCGACGTGACGTTTACGGCTACGGCAGCAGCCGACAGCCTGGTCGTTCACTGGTATGCTTCCGATACTGCTGCGCAACCCCTGTTCGCCGGCGACACTTTTACTGTCGGCGTTACGCAAACGTCGGCTTTTTATGCCTCGGCTGCCATGTCATACCAATCCGTGCAGCGCGTGGGCCCGCTTTCCAACGCTATCGGTGATGGTTCCAGTCATGCCGGTAATTTTTTCCTGATCTTCGACGCGCAAAAACCTTTCCGGTTAAAATCGGCGACCGTCTACGCGCAGGGCGCCCAGAACCGCACCTTTCAGCTGAGGGATGCCGGCGGAGCCGTTTTACAACAAAAAACAGTATTTGTCGATGATGGTGAAAGCCGGGTGATGCTGGACATGGATATTCCGCAGGGCAACGGCCTGCAAATCGGTTGTATTAGCACGGCAAACTTGTACCGGAATAACAGCGGCGCGGCATACCCTTACACCCTGGACGGCGTAGTGCGGATCACCGGCTCCACCGGCGGGCCGGATTATTATTACTACCTGTACGACATGGAAGTGGAACATACGGACTGGTGTGAAAGCGACCGCGTGGCAGTGACCGGGGTGGTAAATAAAGCGCCCGACGCACCGACGCTGACCATATCGGGCGATACGATGCTGTGCCCCGGTGAAACGCTTACGCTTACGGCGGAAAACAACTGTTCCGGGTGTACCGTGTTTTGGTCCGACGGACAAAACGGCGCTGCCATCACGGTAAGCGCAGAAGGAAGTTATACTGCTTATATCGGCGGCCATACCTGTGGCGACAGCCCCGCCTCCGAAGCGGTAACCGTGAGTCAAATCCCGGTTCCTGTTGCGCCCGTCATCGTGGCAGACGGCGACCTGACCCTTTGCCCCGGCGAAACGCTTTTGCTTACAGCGGATAATACTTGTACCGGATGCCTCATCACCTGGTCGGACGGACAAAACGGCCCTGCCATCAGCGTATCTTCGGCAGGCATGTATTCGGCCGCGGCGGGCAATGCCTGCGGCGAAAGCCCTGCCTCTGAGGCGCTGACCGTCAGCGAAGCCGACATTCCGGCAGCGCCGGCGATTGCCGGGCCGGACAACACGGCCCTGTGTCCCGGCGAAACGCTCGTACTCCGGGCTGAAAATATATGCGCGGGTTGTACGGTGCAGTGGTCCGATGGGCAGACCGGCGACAGTATCACCGTGGCCGCGGCAGGCGAATACACGGCGCTCCTCGGCGGCCATATCTGTGGCGACAGTCCGGCCTCCGGGGCCATTACCGTTACCGCCCTGCCTGCGCCGCCCATACCGGCGATCACGCCGCAGGGCGCCCAGGTTTTATGTGCCGGCGACACCCTTGTGCTTACAGCAGAAAACGTGTGCGCGGGCTGCGTCATCCATTGGTCGGATAACCGGACGGGCCCCGGCATTGAGGTGACTGCCGGGGGCGTCTATACGGCCTTTGCCAGCGGTCATGCCTGCGGCGAAAGTCTCTCGTCAGAGCCCGTCCTGGTGACGGCTGCCGATGTGCCCCTGGCGCCGGCGGTAACGGCCTCCGGTTCCACGGCCCTTTGCGCGGGAGAAACGCTGACGCTTACAGCTGAAAACGCCTGTGCGGATTGCACGGTACATTGGTCGGACGGGCAGATTGGCGCGCAGATCACGGTTTCCGAACCCGGCGCTTATACTGCATTTGTAAAAAACCAGTGCGGCGAAAG
>CALEYM010000652.1 GCA_937926185.1 uncultured Bacteroidota bacterium
CCATGCTGTCGGACGTGCGCGTAGTGCTCATCAAAATGGCCGACCGGCTGCACAACCTGCGCACGATCAAGAGCATGGCCCAACACAAACAGCTCAAGATCGCCGCCGAAACCAGCACCATTTATGCTCCACTGGCCCATCGCCTCGGTCTGTACAAAATAAAAAGCGAGTTTCAGGACATTTGCCTGAAAATCACACACCCGGAGGAGTACCACGAAATTGCCGATAAACTGGCCCAATCCCGGCGCGCCCGCGAGCTGTATATCGAAGAATTCAAACGCCCGCTGCTGGCTGCGCTCAAAGAACAGCTCGGCATCAACGTCCGGATTATCGGCCGTCCGAAAAGCATCTATTCGATCTGGAATAAAATCCGCACCAAACAGGTCGACTTTGAAGACATTTACGACCTGTTTGCCATCCGGATCATCGTGGATGTGCCCGCGGAGCGCGAAAAAACGTACTGTTGGCAGGTGTACGCGATCGTTACGGATTTTTACAAACCCATCCCGGAGCGCCTGAAAGACTGGATCACCAACCCCAAAGCCAATGGGTATGAATCGTTGCACACCTCCGTGGTTGGTCCGCAAGGCCGGTACGTCGAGGTGCAGATCCGTTCCGAACGCATGGACGATATTGCAGAGCGCGGTTTTGCCGCTCACTGGAAATACAAAGGCGTGCGCGGGGTGGGAGCCAATGTCAACGTGTTCGAAACCTGGTTGAACCAGGTGCGCGAAACCCTCGAAAATGTGGGTAGCGGTAGTGCCATCGAATTTCTTACCGACTTCCAAAGCAACCTTTTTTCCGAAGAAGTACACGTCTTTACACCAAAAGGAGAGATGCGCATCCTGCCGGAAGGCGCCACCGCGCTCGATTTTGCCTTCAGCATCCACTCCGATATCGGCTGTACCTGCAGGGCCGTGAAAGTGAATAACCGTGTGGAGCGCATCAACTACAAATTGCACAACGGCGACCAGATTCAGGTTATCACCGATAAAAACCAGCGGCCCAGCGAGGACTGGTTGCATTATGTCATTACCGCCAAAGCCAAAAACCGCATTCGTACGGCGCTGAAAGAAGAAAAACGGCAGCTGGCCGCGTTGGGCCGCGAAACCCTGGAGCGTAAACTGCAGAATCTCCACAAAGTCCCCGTGGAAGAAAATGCCGATATGCTGGCCAAATGGTTCGGCTTCCCCAACCGGCTGGAATTCCTGAGCGCCATCGCCCTGCAACAAGTGGATTTGTCCGGCCTGAAATCTTTTCGGCCCGACGGCTCGCGACTGGTGGAAATTGAAGGCGAAAAAGCCCCCGGCGCCAACGATATCGAACCCAAGCCCGGCGACAGCCCACAAACCCCCAAACCGCTCAAACAAGCAGGTAAAGCCGACGTGTTTATCAACGGCGAGCCGGGTACTTATTACGCTTACTCTTTCGCCACCTGCTGCAATCCCGTTCAGGGCGATCCGATCTTTGCCTACGTGGGCGCCAAAGAAGGCGTGAAAATACACCGCACTACCTGCCCGAATGCCCCTTTCCTCCTGGCCAACTACGAATACCGGGTGCTGAAAGCCGAGTGGGGCGCCACTGTAAAAGCCGACTTTATCGCCACTATCACCGTCACCGGCATCGACGCCGGCCCGGGCGTTATTCAGCAACTCACCGACCGTATCTCCAGCCTGGGCATCAATATCCGCTCGTTTTCCATTACCGGCGAAGGCGGCTACTTCGAAGGGCGCATCTCGTTGGTCGTATCGAATACCGATCAGCTAAATCAGGCGATTATGGCGCTCAAGCAGTTCAAGTTTGTAGCCAATGTGAGCCGGATGGAGTAGAATATCATCTGCTTTTGTGTAATCCGGCTAATTGCCTCATCGTTTGTCTTAAAAAGATATGACAAACCGACAACTTACCTACCCGCTTGCCCTTGTACTGTTTGTAGCTGCTGTTGTTTTTTCCTGTAAAAATGCCTCCGCTCCCGAAAGCGCCGGGCGATCTGCCGAACCACCGGCGCCACCGGCTGCCGAAGAGGCCCCGTTGGCCGGCGCACAAGATGCAAAAGGCATCGCGGGAGTACCCGATCTTCAACCCGCCTTTCATTCCGGCGCGGCGACGATCACCCGCTGGGATACGTTGAAAAAATTAGTACGCCGGGCAGAAGTGCGCTTCCGTACGCCGGACGTACTGCAAACCACCCTGGCCATTGAAGACATCGTCCGGCAAAACGGGGGATTTATGCTCGACGATAATCTTACCCAAACCCTGCAACAACAACACCTCACTGCTATAAGCCGCGACTCTTCACTGGAAACCAGCGTCTTGCACATTGAAAATCATTTGTTGTTCCGGGTGCCTTTTGCCCGGCTCGATACAACGCTGAGGGCTATTGGACGCTGGGCCGATCTGCTGGATTACCGGCGCATCCACGCCGAAGACAAAACCCTGGCCTGGCTGGAAGAACAACTGGCCGAACTGCGCAACCGCCAGTACCAGGCCCGCATCGAATCGGCTGCCGCGCAACCCGGCAGCAAACTCGATGCCGTGACCGGCGCCATCGATAAATCACTGGCCGGCCGTGCCGCTGCCGACGCCGCCCGCCTGGAACAACTCCGCCTCGAAGATGCCGTACAACTGAGCACCGTACAGGTCGACCTGTACCAGCGTCCGGTCGTGCGGCGGGAAATGGTCGCCAACCTGAAACAGGTGGATTCCTGGCGGCCGGGTTTTGGCAGCCGGATCGCCGAGGCGTTTTCCGACAGCTGGCTGTTTCTGCAGGGGGCGTTGTTGTTCCTGATCCGGATTTGGCCACTGATGCTCATTGGGGCACTGGCCTTTTGGGTCGTTTGGCGCCGGAAAAACAGCGGCCAAACTAAACCTAAGTAGAAGTCGCGTTTCATACCGGACAACAATTTTCCGGCCCTTTATGCAATTTGAAACCTTCCGACATCCCTTGGCCGCTTTTCTATTTTTCATTCACAAAAACTGCTGCCAATGAAATACTTTCTTGTCCTCCTATCCGCTGCGCTGCTCTCGCTCATGGCATTTACCCGTAAAACTGGTACCATTCTGAATGGCAAGGTAACCGGTGAAACTGGAGAGGCGCTTATCGGCGCCTCTGTAAAAATCACGAAAGGGGATGTATTCGTCAAAGGGGCCATTACCGATTATCAAGGAAATTACGGGATACCACTTGAGCCCGGAAAGTATGAAGCTGAATTCAGCTATACCGGTTTTGCCTCCAAACGTGTTGTCGATGTCGTCCTGATGGCCGGTAAAGAGACCACCCTGAATGTTACGCTCCAGTCGGGAAGTCTATTGAACGAGGTGATCGTTACGGATTTTAAAGTCCCAGTGACAGAACGCGAAAAAACTGCCGGGGGAATGACATTGACGGGTGAAGGCGCCACGAAACGGTTGTCCGGGGCAAAGCCCAAACCGGCATCGGATCCCAGGCGCGTTATGCTCGAAACCCCTTCCGGTAAAACCACCGGTCCCGAAAGCCCGGCGCCAGCCATGGCAAAAGATGCGCCGCTAATGGAACGTAAAGCAGAAATGGCTTTCCGTGAGGTGATGACGGATGATGCCCCGCCCCACAAAACCACTCCCGGTCACCCTGCGCAACCAGCCCCCCGTTCCGGCCTGCTCACCGCCGGCGAATGGAACGACCTGCACAACTGGAACACCCACTGGCTCGATTTGCAGACCGACGGCGAGATCGACGCTTATGAAAAAATGTACGGTTTCTACCCCAAACAACGCTATACGCTGCTGCTGCAGAATGAACAGGAATTGCCCGTGACCGATGCCGCCGTGCAATTGCTGGATGCCAAAGACGCTATCGTTTGGGAAGCCCGCACCGATAACCTCGGCCGGGCCGAGCTGTGGAACGGATTCGTCGGCCAGGCAAACAACGGCCGCCTTTCGCTCCGGGTTTGGGTCGATGGCCGGAAACATGACCTGGGCACAGCCAGGCCATTTTCAGAGGGCATTAACCGTCATAAAATACAACGCGCATGCCAGCACTCCAATAAAGTGGATATCGTGTGGGCCGTGGATGCCACGGGCAGCATGGGCGACGAACTGGAATACCTCAAAACCGAACTGCTCGACGTAATCGGCCGCGTAAAAACCGCCAATCCGGACCTGGCGGTGCGCATGGGTTCGGTTTTTTACCGCGACAAAGGCGACGAGTACATCGTAAAAAGCAGCGCCCTCAACCACGACATTGCTAAAACGGTGGACTATATCCGCAAACAATCAGCCGGTGGCGGAGGCGACTACCCCGAAGCCGTGCACAGCGCACTGGAAGAAGCCATTTACCGACAACCCTGGAGCCCGGACGCCGTGACCCGCATTTGTTTTCTGGTACTCGACGCCAGTCCGCACCAGAAACCCGAGGTGCTGGAAAGCCTGCAACAAAGCATTCGCGAAGCCGCGAAAAAAGGCATCCGCATCGTGCCGGTAAGCGCCAGCGGTATTCAGAAAGACACTGAATTTCTGATGAAATTCTTCGGGCTGGCTACCAACGGCACCTACGTTTTCCTGACCGACCATTCCGGCATCGGCGGCAAACACCTGGAGCCCACCACCGACGAATACAAGGTGGAACTGCTCAACGACCTGCTGGTGCGGCTCATTACCGAATACAGCACCGTACCGGACTGCCAGGGGAAATCCGCTATCCGTTTCGAAAACCGGGAAGATCAGACCGGGCAGCAACAACCCGGTCAGGGCAACAATCAAGCCCTTGGCCCAATAGTATATTATCCCAACCCGGCAAGCCTTCATTTTACCCTGGAACTGCCCTTCGATGCGGATAAAGTAACGCTTTACAACGCGGAAGGTAAAGCCGTGCGCAGCCTCGCCCAATTAAGCGCGGGTATTCATGTGGTAGCGGTAAATGACCTGAATGAAGGATTCTACACCCTTCGAATTTGGAAAGGCGCACAGGTGCAAAGCGGAAAAGTGGTGGTCGTGCGGGCTTAGCGGGTTATTGGTAAGAACATATATCCCGTTCCATATTACTCCGACCGCAGCGCCCGCACCGGGTCCGCCGCGGCAGCCCGTATACTCTGAACGCTCACTGTCAGAAACGCTACTGCCAGCGCAGCCAGGCCGGCCAGCCCGAACACCCACCATTGCAACCCGATGCGATAGGTGAAATCGGACAACCAGTTTTCCATGGCATACCAGGCCAGCGGCGCGCCAATAACGAACGACGCAAGAACCAGTTTTAAAAAATCTTTCGACAACAACCCGACAATACCCGCCGTGCCGGCGCCCAGTACCTTGCGAATGCCGATCTCCTTGGTGCGCCGCACGATCGTGTGCGAGGCCACACCGAACAGGCCCAGGCAGGCCAGCAGCACGGCAATTCCCGCAAAAGTGCTCACCAGGCGGGAGGTCCGGATTTCGGCCTGGTACAACTGCTCGAATTCCTCGTCGAGAAAATGGTAACTGAAGGGCCGGTGCGGCGCCAGCGTCTGCCATTTTTGTTCGATGAACGACAGGGCGCCGGCCAAATCCTGTCCGCTTAATTTCACCAGAATGGTATTGCCCCAGGTATCGGGGAAAATGACGAGATTGCCGATGGGCTCGTGCAGGGAGGCGAAATGAAAATCGCGAACCACACCTTTGATCTGTGCAGGACCGTTGAAGTTGACAAACTGGAGCAGGGCTTCCTCCGGCGTCCAGCCAAAAGCCCTGGCCTGCGATTCGTTGATTAAGATGGAGCGGATCACCGCGGTATCGCCCTTGTAGAGGCGCTGTACGGCAGCCATGTCATTTTGGTCGAAGTTGTTGCCCGCCGCGAGTTGGATGTTCATGGTTTTCAGAAAATCGGGGTCGCAGGGCAGCGCGGTCACCGGCGTTCCATCCCGGCCGGAGATGGATTTGGCGATGCCGTAACCGCCGTCTATTTTGGTGGGCGTTTCGTAGGCCAGGCTCACCGATTGCACCCCGGCATTTTGCAACAGTTCCGATTTCAAAGTGGACAGTTGCTCCACAATTTTCCGGTCGGTGGGAAGGGCGATGACGCGGTCCTTGTCGTAGCCCAGTTTTTTATCCTGAATAAAAGTCATTTGCTGATGCAATACCGCCGTACAGGCCAGTAAAAACACCCCGATCCCGAACTGCAGTACGATAAGCGACTGCCGCAGCCAGCCGCCTCCTTCGGCGCGGCGGAGCGTGAAACTGCCGGAGCCGCTTTTAAGCGCCTCGAGGGGTTGGAACCTGGCCACCGTCAGCGCCGGATAAGCGCCGGCCAGCAGGCTGACGAGCAGGGCAAATGTCGTTGCGCTCAGTAAAGCAAGCGGGTGCAGTAACCAATGCCAGTCGAGCGAGCGGTCGAACAGACGGTTGAACAACGGCAGCAGTGGCGCCGCGAGCGCATAGCCGGCCAGGAGTGCCGCCGCAGTCAGAGCCAGCGCTTCACCCAAATATTGGCCAACGAGTTGCCAGTGGCCCGCGCCGAGTACTTTCTGCACACCCACCTCGCGGGCCCGTTCCAAAGCAGCGGCCGTACTGAGATTGACGTAGGTGGTACAAGCGATGAGCAGGATAAGCCCGGCCACGGCCAGCAGGATGTACAGGTAGCGCAGGTCGCCGTTGGGCTCCAGGGTGCCTTCCACCCGCGAGCTCAGGTGCAGGTCGGGCAAAGGTTCGAGGAAATAAGTAAGAGAGCGGTCGCCGCCAACGCCGGTTTCTTCGGTTTTTGTTTCCATAAACCGGACGATTTTTTGCTCCAGCGCGGGGCGGCTTGCCGGATCGCGCAGCAGCAAAAAAGCGGTGTAGTTGGCGTTCCACCAGGTTTCGCGTTCGGGTGCGGCATCGCGCAGGCTTATGAAGGAGCCAATAAAATCCGGTTTGATCTGCGTGTTTTGGGGCGCATCACGCATCACGCCCGACACGCTGTAGTCTTTTCCCTCCACCTGAATAATTTTACCCATCGGGTCTTCGGCGCCGAAATATTTTTTTGCCATACTTTCCGACAGCACTACCTGATTGGGCAAACGCAGTGCCGCGCTGGCGTCGCCCGCCAGCAACGGCATAGTAAATACTTCAAAAAAAGTGGAATCGGCGTAGAAAAACCGCTTTTCTTCGAACAACTTATCGCCGTACCGCACGGCCATATCCTCGTATTTGATCGTGCGCACGGCGTTTTCCACTTCGGGAAATTCGCGGTGGAAAGTGGGCGCCACCTTGTTGCCGGTAAATCCGACGGCCCGTTTGATGCCCCCACTGCCGTACTCCATGGCAATTCGCGCGATGCGGTCCGCTTTGTCGTGGCAGGTTTCGTAGCGCAGTTCGTGATGCAGATACAGGCCGATTAACAGGCAGGCTGTAATGGCGGCCGTCAGGCCTGCCAGTTTGATCGCGCTGAAAAGTTTGTTTTTCAGCAGGTTGCGGATAGCGAGTTTGAAATAGTTGCGGAGCATGCTGTGCGTGGAAACTTGAGGGTGAAATGTTTAATGTGTTTAAATTATTTTGTAAAAAAAACGACATCACTCACTCCGCAATGCCCCCGCCGGGTTGGCCCACGCCGCCCGCAGGGTCTGTGAGCCAACTGTAACGACCGTGGCCGCCAGCAGCAAGAGCACACCCGGTAAAAATAGCAGCGGCGACAAGGCAATACGCTCGGCAAAGATTTGCAGCAACTGGTTGCCCAGCAGATAACTCACCGGCACGGCAATGACCATGGCAATAGCCAGTAACAAAAAATATCCTTTGGACAGCATCACTGCCACATCGGCCGCGCCGGCGCCCAGCACTCTGCGAATGCTTATCTCTTTCGCCCTGGTTTCCACTGTGTAAGCAGCCATACCCAACAGACCCATGCAGGCAATGACCATGCCCAGGATGCCAAAAAAACCGACAATCCGGGTCAAGTCGAGCATTTCCGCATAGTTGGCCCGCACGGTTTCGTCGAAGAACTGTGCCTGAAATTCGCGGCTTGTGCCCAATTTTTTCCAGCCGCGCTCCAGGGCTGTCAACGTGGCGGCGGGGTCGCTGCCCGACAAACGAAGGTTCAATATGCCCAGTTGGGTAGGGTTGTAGCGGAGCATCAGAGGCTCCATCGCATAGACGGCGGGTTTGAACGGAAAATCCCGTACCACGCCGCGGATGCTCAGTTGCAGGCTGTCGCCGACAATGATGGGTTTCCCCACGGCATCGCCCGGCTCGCCGAGTTTGAAATGTTTGACAAAAGTCTCGTTGACAATGACAAACAGCTCCTTTTGCTGCGCCGGATTGTCGGGGAAATTTTCACCGGCCACGAGTGTTATCCCGAAATGGTCCAGGTAGTTATGTTCGATGAAGTAGTCGCGAACGCCCGTTTTTTCGGCATCGGCGCTTGCGCGCACGTCGTCGGAGCCGTCGGACCAGGTGCCCATAGGGAACGAGATGCCGGACGTTTTTTCCACTCCGCTCACCTGACTGAGCGCTGCCGAAACTTTGTCGAACGGTTGCCCCTGCAATTCCACCAGCAGGGTATGCGGCTGATCGAAACCGAAATTAGCGGCAATGGCGTGATCTACCTGCCGCCAGACGATGGTGAGCGTGATAAAAAAGATCAACGTGACGGTAAACTGCACGACAAACAGCGTTTTGCGCAAACCGATCCGCCGGATGAGCCGTACGTTTTGCAATTTTTGCAAAATGCTCAATGGCGTTAATTTTGACAGGGTCAGTGCCGGCAACAACCCCGCAATCACACCCACCGCGACGGAAAACGCCAGGAACTGGAGGTACAAGATCCAATCCTCCTGCAGCCGCACATCCATCGACGCCGTGAGGCTCAACTGCTCGAATTGGGGTTTGATCAATTTCATCAGCGGGTAAGCAAGGGCCAAAGCCAGCAGGGCCATGAGTACCGACTCACCCACAATTTGCCCGAACACCTGACCCCGGTTGGCGCCCATCACTTTCCGGACGCCGACTTCTTTGGTGCGTACGATCGAACGGGCAATAGTCAGGTTGGTATAGTTGAAACTCGCCGAAAGCATGATGATTGCGCCAAGGGCCGTGAAAAACCAGATCAGGAATTCCGGCATACCCGTGCCCATCGAATTGGACAAATTAGCGCCGGGCGTGATGTCGTTCAGGGCTTGTAAACGAAAACGGTAGCCGGCGTCCCGGCTTTCGAGTTCCAGGCCGGTGTAATTGGTTTTAGCGATGTCGGCGAGCGCCTGTTCAGCGGCTTTTTTATCGGCGCCGGTTTTCAGGCGTACGAAGTTGTAGGTCTGGTAGTAATCGCGCCAATCGCCGGTAAAATCGTTGTCATCAGTCAATTTTTCTTCTGCAAATTGTGTGGACAAAGACCCCAGCGCCGCAAATTCAAGGTGGGTTTTGCCGGGAAATTTTTTCAACACGCCGGCTACTTTGAAGTCCTGCGCATAACCGGGAACCTTGAGAATTTTCCCCGCGGGATTTTCATTTTTAAACATACGCTCCGCCAGTTCCGCCGTGAGCACTAAGGAATAAGGCTCGCCAAGGGCGATACGCGGGTCGCCCGAGGCCAGTTCGAAACCGAACATCTCGAAAAAAGTACTGTCAGTCAGTATCCCCCGGAAGTCGAAAGACTGTTCGCCCATCGTCAGGGCGCCGCCGAAGGAGCGCACAAGCGGCGTCCACAATTCCACCCGGGCGTAATCGTCGGTCAGCGTCTTGCCTACCATAAACGGTGAGGAGGCATACGATTCCTCGCCGCCGTTTTTGCGTTGCGCGTCGGTCAGGATGCGGTACACCCGCGTACCTTCCGGATGGAACAGGTCGTAACCGTGCGCATCCTTGATCAGCATGATGATAAACAGGCACACGCTCATGCTGAGCGCCAGTCCGAAGATGTTGAGAAAGGCATAGCCTGGGTGGTTGCGCAGGTTTCGCAGGGCAATCTTCAGGTAATTGCGTATCATAGCCGTTCCGGCGCGGCGGCCCGGTGGTGAACGGCTCGCGCGCCAGGTGAAATGCGGCTCAATTGCTGTGCCATACAAGTATTAAATTGACTATCAATGCAATGAGTAAGTTTTTTACTTGCTGGTGTTCATTTCCGGACAGGCAGGTGTGCGAAGACGGACAGGAGCGATTTGATTTTGAAAAATTCAACTTTTTCATGCAATTTCCCGACCCTTGATTGGACATTTGAGAATCTCTACCCTAATCACAGGTTTTCCATGTTGTATCAATTATTTCAGTCGACCCGCTCAAGAAGTGCCCTGCAGTATCGTTACCGCCACCCGGGGCGCCAA
Organism: uncultured Bacteroidota bacterium; assembly: GCA_937926185.1. Taxonomy (GTDB): domain Bacteria; phylum Bacteroidota; class Bacteroidia; order Chitinophagales; family Saprospiraceae; genus M3007. The sequence continues at coordinate 10,239 of CALEYM010000652.1, forward strand.
GGTGTGCCGGGAAAACCGGGAGGCCATAAAAAAATATCTGGAAATTATTCGGGGGGTGTAATGCCGATAACAGCGGGGAAGTTTTGAAGCAATACCTCCTCTCCCGTCCCAGCCCGCAGGAGTAAAGTGGCCGGCGCCGGAACTTTCAGATAGACCTGAGTACCGTTTCTCAAATGCAGCCTGCCCGAACCCGCCTCTTTGATATGCAAGAGGAGATGACCATTATTTTCAAAAGTAAAGTCATCCTTTTCATTTACTACCAGGCAACCGGCCTCCCGAAACAAGGTTCGGAATACCCCGCTGCCATGCAAGGGTACGCAGGCATATACGCTGGTAAACGTTCCCAAGTTTTTTCTGCCTATGACCGGCGTACCTGTTCCGGTCAAAAAAGCCTCTGGTTCGGCCGAACTGTCCGCTATGGCAAAAAGCGGATCAATATGTTCTGCGCTGGTAAAACCCTCATCACCCGCCTGCCAGCGGATAGTATCCGGCGGCGTTATTTTCTGGAGCGTTATGCCGGAAAGCGCTTCAATTTGAGCCTGATCTGTTTGCCGGCCATCGGAATATCCACTTAAATAGTTCCAAATAAGCGTGCGCCCGGCGCGGGCCACAGAATCGCGGATAAAACGCCGTTGTTCCGGCGATAATTGCCACGCTACCATAAAGAGGATAACCCGGTAGGGGCGAAGGTCTATCCGGGGCAGGTCGAACAGGTAGGTATGATCGGTGGGCACGCCGCAGCGTTGCACGTCTTCTGCCGAGGCATCGAGACCCTGTTCACAGGTTTTGGCGGATTTGTTTTCAACGTGGTAAAAACTTTCGGTATCCCAAACAACCAGAACCTCGGCGGGTGCAGGCATTTTGGGGCGAAATGTTTTTGAAAAAAAGTCGATTGTGCGCCGGAATTCCTGCCGGTACATATCCCCGTCCCACCAACCGGTATTCCGGCGCGGACCGAAATCATACAACCAAAGGCCGCAACCTTGCATGAGCGGAAGCCAAAGGCTGCGTTGCAAAACAGGCAGATAGGCAGAGTCGCCCAACGGCCGGGAGCGCACGAAATCGCTTTCGAATTTGTTTTGCAAATACCCGTTGTCCACTTCGTCGAACCACAGTTTGCCATGCCGGAGCACCGACTGGACAATGCCGCGCTGCAAGCCCGAGCCGCCGCTTTCCCTGCTCGGTTTGTTGTAGCTGGTCGGCCCGGCAAAGTAATCGATCCATGGACTGGCCAGCAACCGTTCCACTTCAAGATGGCCTGCCATAGCCTGCCGGCAAAGCGAAAAATGATAATACCCGTAAAAAACGCCGGTGATCAGTTTGCGGGGCCAGTTTTCTTTTACCGTACGGCAGAAAAATTCGATATCATCGGCAATAATTTCCTGCTGGCATTTGTAGAAATCGATGATCCGCTGCTCCTGCCGGGGATTGCGGAAAAAACCATCGCCACAACAACGGCGGGCAGCCGTATCGGGCACAGCGGCCGAATGGAAAGTTATCCGCGGGTCGTTCCAGGCTGTCTGTAATTGCTGGTCAGAACCATACCTGGTTTTTAACCATTTCCGGAAAGCCGCCTGCATGGGCGGAGACACATCCGGTTCATTGCGGACAAAACCCCAGGGATGCCATTCGCCATACACGCCGCAGGACAGGTGTATGCCCACAACGGCGCGGCCTTCCCGGGTGCGGGCCAGTTTTTTGCAAAATTCCACTACCCGACGGCCCGATTCCTGCCGCCATTTCTCCGAGGCCAGGCTGGCGCGAACAGTGCGGAATATGTCGCCGTCTTCATGATTGAAAGGAAACCCTTCCGGAAATTTCTCCAGCGGCCCATTGGCAAACTGAACACATTCGTCCGGGTTTACCCGGTTCCACCATAAAGGCGCGTTCACGTGCAGCCGCACCACGACGCCGGCATCCGGACAGGCGTCGAGTACGCCCCGTAATTGCCGCCGCACCAGCTCCATATTCAGGTCTTTACGATCTTTCAGCCAGATATCCTCGAACCATAAATCGACCTGAAATAACCTTATGCCCACCGCGCAGGCATTGCCCAGGTTGTGGGCCGGAAGTTCTTCCCACGACCAGCGCCCGCCCACTACGTGCGTCAGCGCATACATAAAAGGAAGCTGCCGCTGGCCGTCGACCCACAAGGCCGGAACACCGTCGGATGGCCGGACTTCGGCGGTTTTTGTTTTCTGCGCCGGCAACAAAGTCGCACCCAGGCCGGCCAGAATAAAAATAAGCAATCGAGGTATATTCATAACAGGGTTTATGAGGAGGTCAAAAGGCGACTGGCATCATTCTTTAAGAGCATTTCCGCCCCTTCCTGCCCCACAAGCGTTCCGATCGCAACGCCCATGCCACTGAGCCGCACGGCAATGACAACGTTTTCAGAATACCGCTCTACAATGGGTTTTTTCACGGAACCGAGGCCCAGGATTCCGGTCCACCAGGCGTCTACTTCTACCGGCCGGCCGGGGCAAATGACTGTTTTGAGCAATTGGACCAGTGCGCTGCGGATGAGTTCGTTGGCGCCAAATTCGTCAGTTTGCTCGGAAGCATTGTCCAGGTGACGACCGCCGCCGAGCAGGATGCGGCCGTCGATGTTGCGAAAATAATAATAGCCGCGGTCGTAATGAAAACAGCCTTCTATGGTCAGGTTGGGGATGGGGTGTGTGATGAGTACCTGATTGCGGGCCGGCGTCACGTCGGTATCGGGGAGCAGCGTTCTGGCGAAGGCATTGACGGCGATCAGGATGCGCGGTACGCGGAGGGTCCAGCCGGCATCTGTTTGGAGTTCCACGCCCTGTGAGGAATCCTCCATTCGTTTTATGGCAATACCGTTGAATATTTTAATACCCTGACTTTCGGCGATACGGAGTAGCGCGGCCATCATTTTGCCGGTATGCACCTGACCTTCGGGTTGGTTTAAGATCAAATGGCGCACGCCCCGAAAGCCGAAGCGGGGCAAAAGTTCGTCAACCTGTTTATATACTTCGCCGTGTTTGGTAATGGCGCCAATCTTCCGGTTAAAATCGGGGATGCGTTCGCGGCATTGCTGAAATATTTCCTCCTCGTCGTCGGTGAACATTTCATAGCCCCCCAGGGTTTGGAAGTCCAGATTTTCATCACCCACCAGCGCGCGCAGGCGTTGCAGGCCACGCCAGCGTTTTTCCACCACGGTCAGCACCTGATCTTCTCCATAGTGGGCGATGTCGTCGAGCAATTCGGTCATGGAACCAAAGCAGGCAAAACCGGCATTGCGGGTGCTGGCGCCGGCTGGCAATACGCCCCGTTCGAGAATGGCAACGTTCAGACGCGGGTGCATGGATTTGAGGTGTAATGCCGCGGCTAAACCCACGATACCGCTCCCGACGACGGCCACGTCGAAGTTTTTAAAAAAAGTTTCCCGTTCCCAGTAACTGAGGTTGTAACGCAACATAACATTCATTTTATACCTACTGGCCGCAATAGTAGCAGGTTTCCGAAAAACAGTGGGTATGTTTTATAAAATGGGCTGTCTTTACTGCGCCTCTTTTTCCAATTCCTCCACCCGAATCTTATACAGGTACTGCGGGATTTTGGCGTACAGCCCGCGGTATAGCGTAAGTGCGCGGAGGTGATGCGGCACCGGATTGTCGGCTACTTTGCGCAGTTCGTAATGCACGGCGGCCTCTTCCCGTTCTGTGCGGGCCAATGCCTGCAATTGCGACAGTTGCCGGAGGGCTTCCACCCGGTTACCCTCTGACAGGATGATCTGGGCTCGTAGTACGTTGGCGGCAAAGGTGAGTTCGGCATTGCCCAACGTGAGGGCAATATCCCGGCCTTCTTCCAGCATCTGGCGCGCCGTGCCGATATCGCCGGCTTTCAGGTGCACGGTTCCTTTTTCGATCAGCGAATTGCCCAGTACCAGGCGGTTACCCATTTCGCGGGCATATTCGATAGCCTCATTGTAGTAAGCAATGGAGCGCTCCATGTTGCCCTTGAAATACCAGTTGTCGCCGAGGGTGTTGAGCGCTTTGGCGATGCCTTTTTTATAATTGAGTTCGCGGGAGAGCGCGAGGTTTTGTTCCTGGTATTCGTTCGATCTGTCAAAATCGCCGATAGTGGAGAGCAGGTCGCCGATGAGCCCGTTGGCAATGGCGAGCCCCTGTTTATCGCCGAGTTCGCGACACAGGCTGAGGTCGCGTTCAAACATTTCCATGGCTTTGGCGTAGTCCCCTTTCTTTTCCCACACCGAACCGATGCTACCGATACAAATGGTCATAAAAAGTTTGTTGCCCAGTTCTTCGGAGAGCGCAAGCCCTTTTTCGAGGCAAAGCAGGGCGCTGTCGAGGCTGCCTTTTTCCAGGTAAATGATGCCCAGATTAGTATACAGGGTGGTCAGGCCCTGGCGGTCTTCGGCACGTTCGGCGATATCGATCTGCTCTTCAAGCCAGCGGATGCCTTCGTCGTAGTGGCCCTGGTTCATAAAGATCAGGCCCAGGTTGGCCACGATGGAGGCGTTTTCGGCTTCGCGCTGGATAGAGCGGTTGATCTCGATGGCTTTGGCAAACCAACTTTGGGCCGACTCGTAGCTGCCTTGCCGGAAAAAGAAGGTGCCGAGGTTACCGTAAGTTTTGGCGATGCCGACCTGGTCGTTGGCCAGCTCGAAGCAAGTAACGGCCACGTCGAGGTGTTTTTTGCCCTCGGCATAGTTGCCGCGCAACATCAGCAACTGGCCAAGGCGCCGGTTGCTGCGCCCGATAAGGTACCAGTCGTTGAGCGATTTGGCCCGCTTCAGGGCATGGCGGTATTCCTCCTCGGCTTCTTCCCACTGACCGATCAGCTCGTGCACGGCGCCCTTCCGCAACTGCAATTTCACGATTTTTTTACTTCTTTTGG
>CALEYM010000653.1 GCA_937926185.1 uncultured Bacteroidota bacterium
CATTCTCACCTGTTTCAGCAGAAAATTTTTTCCAATAAAAAACACAAAATGTTTTTAAAAAACTGTAGTTTTGCTGACCAAAGAAGACAACCTCATGGCAAAATCTACCGCGGAAAAAAAATCTGAACCGGAAAGGATCATCGACCGGTACGACCGGCTTATTGCAGAAAGAAACATCGAAGGCCTCCTGCCTTTTTTACAAAACGAAACCGGAGGCAACCGCACGGCTTTTAAAAAGCACCTTCTGAAAACGCGGCGGCATTTGACCGCTTTTGTCGAGTTTGACAAAGAGCAACTGCGGATCGGCCATAAAAGCAAGTGGGGAACGCGCGGCGACGACACGCAATGCAAGATAGTCAATTTGACCGCGCTCGCCCTGCTCAACACATCCGATACGAGTGATTTTTCCATTGAAATCGCCCTGCTGCATAACTACCTTACCGACCCCCATGTGCGGGCTGTTGTCGCCTGGGCAAAACCCGCATGGATTGCCCGCGCCATCGCAGCAGGCTTTGATAAAAACGAGTGGTTTGCGTTCGATTACCGTCTGTTGCGCACCCTGGAAGCAGATGGGATCATTGAATTTTCCCCAAGGCTGTTTGCCCTGACGCTGGCGAGTCCGAAGTGGTTTCAGCACGACAAAGATGGGCAGGAATGGCTGCATTTCCTTTCGACCGACGCGACCGTCCTTGAACGCGACCTTCCGCTGCTGTTCGATTATGAGACCCCCTTGCACAATCGCTGGACAGTGATCAAAACCAACGGGCAGCAATTTCAACTCTGGGAGCGCCTCTTCCAAAACCTACTCGCGGCAGGCAAACTCGATCGCCGTTTTTTTATAGAAAAAACCCTTCAAATCCAAACCAAGAACTGGAATAATGCGCTCAAACTTTTTTTCAGAAAACGCCTCGACGACGCCGGCCCGGCCGCCGGGGAACTGATCGGCCATCAACACACATTGTTTTCGTTTCTGCACGAAAGTTTTTCGCAGGTGGTGAATTTCGGGATGGAAAAGATCAAACAAATCCACCAGCATCCGGATTTCGACCTGGCCGCTTTTCTGGACTGGCTGCCGCCCATGCTCATGCGGCAGGACGTGGCGTCGTCCGCCAAAAAGGCTTTGCAGGTATTCGATTATTTTTTCAAAAATACGCCCGGGCGCCGTCTGGACCTGCTCCTCGCCGCTGCCGATGTTTTTGTGGCGCCGGACCTGGAACTGCAACAACAAGCCGCCAGGCGGATTTTGAATAACGGGCAGGCGGACGACGTCGCGCTCGTTGAGAAACTGGAAGGCTATCAGTCCCGGATGCTGGGCCATATCCGGCAAAGCCTGGCCCCGCTCATGGGCGAACCGGCAGCGGCCGGAGCGGATGCGGCAGCCGAAAACATCTACCGGTATCAACCGCCGGAATACCGTTTGCTCGAAGAAAAAATTGTCCTGCCCGAAAACTGGAACGAGGTCATGTTTTTGATCAGCCGTTACCTTTCCGCCCGCGAGCCGCTCGACGCGGAGCTGATCCTGAACACTTTTCAAACACGGACGCATCTTTTCCCCGCCGACAGCAGGTTGCAATTGAAGCCCTTCTTAAAGCAGATTGACTACTGGAGCCACTCCGGCTATCTCGATATAAACAACTACATGAATGGATTCCTGCTGGCCGATCCGGTATTTATGCGCCGGCTCGACGCCGGGCCGGAAACCCATATCCTGAAAAATCGCGTTTCCGCTCCCTATATTTTCAGGCACCTGATCGGCCTGACACGGCGCAAAATCATGCGGCGATCGCCGCTGCCGCTGCTCTGTTTCCCGACGCACCACCCGTTTTGGGTCGAGCCCAAAACGCTCGTGCAACGCCTGCTCGCCTATCAGGCCGCGGGCGAGAAAGCGGACCGGCTCGACCTGGCCGTCGCGATCAGCCGGATGCCCCGCGAAAATGTCGGCGAAGCCATCGGACTGCTGCCGAAACTGAACCCCGAACTGCGCCGCCTGATGGAATTTTGCCTCGGAACAAGCGCGCAGATTTTTTTGAAAAATGAAAACTGGCGGTCGAAAATGCTGTCGCTCATCGGCAGAACCGGCGAAAACACCGCGGAAATCGCGGTTTGGGCGGTTGCCGCGCGCACGTTCGATCCCGACGGTTTTTTCCCGGAATTTGAAAAAACAAGTCTGGGTGAAGTGCCGGATGTGGCGCGGCCGTTTTCGCCCACGATCCGGTTCGTGCGGCATCCGAAACAGGAAATCCCACCCCGCTGGAAGGGCGGCAAACCGTATATCATCCCCGCCTCCACCGACCTGAATATCCCCCTGCCGCCATACCAGGCATTGCCCCTGCACCTGCTGTACAGCGCCGGCCTATTTGAAAGGAACAAAAAAAACGACTGGCTTTGGAGAGCAGCCCCCGAAAACGCGCTCGCGTTTTTGCACAGCCTGGTTCCACAAAATCCCAATCCGTTGGCATGGCATTGCATACTCGCCAAAACGGGTTTTAAACCGCTGCTTCAAGCCATCCGCCGCCCGGAAAGCCGGTGGACGCAAGCGGTACGCTTTGCCTTCTGCATGGCTTTTTACGATGAAGACAAGCCAACGCGATTTCAGGCCGGCGAACTGTTGCATTTTTTGATCGAAGAAAACCGGCTCGATGCCGCCCTTTTCGGCAGGCAGCTGGGCGATTTTGTTTTTGCCAAATTCAGCGTGCTCGCCCGCCTGCTCGAGGGCCTGGAAAGCGTGAAAGACGTCTCGCCGAAGCACAACGCCGCGCTTTTCGACGTTTTGGACTGCCTGTTTGCCCAATTTTATGAAAATGCAAAGTCGGTGCACGATGAGCCCCTGCCCACTAATTTCAAAAAACTGGTGGAATATTATGCTGATCTTCAGGTCAAAACCGGCCGCCCGGCTTCTGCTGCCGCCCTCGTTTGTTTCCAATACCTGGAGGAAAATGCGGCGCTCAAAAAACTCGTTTCACAAATAAAATCCGTCAAAAAATGACCGATCTCGAACTCGTTTACCGCGGCGCTTCCACCCTCGAAAAACAGGGCGGCATGCACAAATTGTTGCTCGCTCACCAAACCGAAATTGAAGAGATCAACCAAATCCCCTGCTTTTTTTGGGGTACGCTCACCGACGCCTATACGACCGCAAAGTGCTGGACGACGATTTCGAAGGTCGTGAAAAGCAATTTCGGCCCCATACCCCTCGCCTTTCTGCGCGACCCCATCGTAACCGCCGGAACCGAACGCCTGCGTTTCGAAGGTTTTTCGTCGTGCAACGGCGTGTACGTGCGCCTCGACATGAAACCCGAAGCAGTGGACGGCGAATTCATCGCCAGCGGCACGACCAACGTGGATTTCAACGATCCGATGCTCAACGCCCTCAACGCCATTCAGAAAAACGAACGCGTGATATTGGCCGTCGGCGAAAAGGAAATGCAGGTTATCAGCGAAAAATCGAAAGTGGCAGAAAAAAAAGTGCGGCTGCCGATGCGCTGGATCAAGGGGCTGAGCAGCGTACAGTTGTACCTGGCCGACATGGCGTCGAAATTTGAAATGGGGAAAATTCAGGCCATCCAGTTGTTTCAAAATTTGCCGAAAGGCAACCTGAAGGGCGACTTTTTCCTCGAAAAACGCGGCGAAAAATTCCTGTTCACGACACATGCCACCCCGGGCAGCGTCCGGATCGGCGGCATCGCCCGGCTGCGCCTAATGGAAGGGCTGTTGCCGCTGCTCGAAAAGGTCTCCGTTTTTGAATCCGCCGACCGGCAAACCTGCGCTTTTGTCTGCGATTTCGGTAAAATGCAGCTGCTCATGGCTTTCTCGCCGGAAGCCAACCGGGGGTTCTCAGGCGAGGGGAAAGCCCTCGGCAACCTGATCCAAAACCTGCCCCTCGAATGGGTGTACGCACTCGGCGGGTTGCTGAAAGCGAACGAAGTTTTTGATCCGCTGGCCATCTCGTTCGGGCACGACCTCGATTTCGGCACGGTGGAAAACCTGACCGCGGGGCTGTCGAGCATGGGTTTGCTGGGCTACGATCTGACTGCCGGCCTGCATTTTTACCGGCGGCTGCCGTTCAAAACCGAGCGGATACTGAGCCTTAACCCGCGCCTGAAAAATGCCCGGAAATTGCTCGACAAGGATCAGGTAAATATCGTGGAAAAACGCGGTACCTACCTCGAAGCGCGGGTGCGCGGCGCCGATGTCTGGCACAAAGTGGTGCTGGATGCCGGGACGAATTTCTGCACCTGCAACTGGTTTACCAATTACCAGGGGCAGCGCGGCATCTGCAAACATATTCTGGCAGTGCGGATGCTGGAAAACTGATCGCTGCTTTATCTTGGGCGGTTGAATATCCTTTTTTCATCGAGCCTGTTCCTGCTGGCGGGTATAGCCCTGCTCTCTGGGATACAAATATTCATCGCAAATTTTGGGCGGGGTATGCAAACCAGCGACGGAAATCTCACCCGGCGGATGTTGCTGGCGGCTTCTATTCATTCTAAAACAAGGTTTAAAGCATTATTTCCAGCGTCTGCATTTCTTTGCCCTTGCCGCCGGCCATCACTTTGGTGATCTTATCGTTGTCCAGATGCAGATTCACTTGTATCAGACTGGGCGAGGGCGGCTGCATAAACCAGCCTTGCTGGATCAGGAACTGTTCTTTTTTCACGCCCAATATATCGAACAAATAACAGGCCAGGGGGCCGGCAGCCATGCCGGTGCCCGCTTCTTCCGGGATACCGTATCTGGGCCCAAACATACGGCTGTTGGCGTCCCTTTCCGGGTCATCGGTTTGGGTGCAAAAAACATAGGTCTACAAAGGCATTCAGGATGTGTACTTTTACAGGCTGAGTATCTTTCATCCGGGTGAAGTTTATTTTATCCATACGCCTTCGGGCTCACCCCCGTCCACTTCTTGAACGCCCGGCGGAACACGTTTGGCTCCATATAACCGAGTTTGTACGCGATTTCGCTCACGGTCAGGCCGGGTTTTTTCAGCATGCCGATGGCCAGTTCTGATTTTACAGATTCCACGACAGACTGAAAGGTGGCGCCCTCTTCCTTCAGCCGGCGCTGCAGGGTGCGCGGCGTCACGTGCAATTGTTCGGCCACTTCGGGCAGTTGGGGGATCGTGGAAACGAATTTTTTCAGGATCACGCCGCGCAGCTCGTCCGAAAAACGCGCGGAGCCGCTGAGTTTGGCCATTTCTTTTTCCAACAACTCTTTAAAAATGGCATTCAGCGCCGGGTTGTGGCTGATCAGCGGCAGGCGCATGTCGGATAGCCGGAATACGATACAGTTGGAGGGCTGGTCGAACAGCGGCTCGGTTTTCAGCACGCGCAGGTATTCCCGCGTATCGCGCGGGCGCGCGAACGCGAAATGCACCCGCAGCGGTTGAATGGGTTTACCGCAAAGCAGTTTGACAAAATGGGGGATCGTGGCGATCGTGTGCTCCACCACATGGCGGGCGGTTTCGGGCGACAGCTCCGTCCACAAGGGGTATGGATTGGAGTGATAGGAAAATTCCTCGCCTTTTATTTCCGTAAAACTGGGCGCGTTATCGATCAGGCGTTTGAACTGCACCAGGTTTTGAAACGCCGTGAGCAGGTCGGGACTGCTTTCCATAAAATAGCCTACGATACCAACCAGGCCCGGCGAGGTCATGTCGCCCAGGTGCAGGCCCAGGAAGGGGTCGCCCGAATAGCGCAGCGCCTGTTCCCAGGCTTTGATGCATTGGTCGAGATTGGCCCGGGCGTTCGGGTCATCGAGCGTATCCGGTTCTACACCGACGGCCCGGCACACGTCGTTCAGGTCGGCGCCGCGCCGCACGGCCACCAGGGCGATGTTGCGCACGAGCGACATGGCGGCCCAAAATCCCGCTTTTTCCATCTGTCGTAAAATGTCCGTTTTCTGTCGCGAAGTACGAGCGGCCGGGAAATACCGGGCCCGCACCTTTGTCCTGTCAAAAATACAACAAACACATCACTTAAAACAAAAGGAGGACAATATGTCAACCAACGCCATTCCATCCAACCAAATGAACCTCTTGCGCTTCGCCTTTATCGCCGGCCCGCTTTTACTGGTACTTTCCGCACTTAGTTTTTCCCTGGGTATCGGACTGATCCCGCCTGGCATCACGAGTTACGTGGAAGGGATTTTCGGCTCCTACGCATTACTGCTTTTTGTGCCGGTTTATCTGCATCTGGCCGGAATTTTAAGTCAAAAAAACAAAACGCTGGGCACTATCGCCACCATCACCGGCCTGGCCGGGTCAGTGACGGGCTTCAGCCTGGAGTTATTCCGCGTGATCGAGTACGCCCTGCGCCAGCATGGCGCCGGCGATGCCGTATGGCAGTCGTTTTACGCCAACCCCAACGGGGAGTTTATGCTGGTCGCCCTCATGGGGCCGCTGTTCCCGATCACTTCCATTTTGCTCGGCGCCGGTTTCTGGCGCGCCAAAACGTTCCCTACCTGGGTGGCCGCCGGTCTCATCGTCGCCGGTATCGGCTTCCCGCTGGCCCAGGTGCTCGAACTGGACTGGGCGCTGAAAGTGACGTATCCGATGGCCTGCGTGCTGTGGTTTATCACATTGTCGTATATCGGGGTAAAACATATTGGCCGGAACAGCACCGCGGCACATTCGGCGGAATTAGCCCGGTTGGCCGGCTAAGCGGTCATTGGATAGGGCATAATAACCGGATCAAAAAAATTCCTCCGCTCCCGCATCCAAAATTCCTTCCCTCTTCCGACCTTTGCGCATGGAATCGAACAATACTGCGCCGAAATTTCTCGGCGAATCACTCACCTTCGACGACGTGCTGCTCGCGCCCGCGTACAGCGAAGTCCTCCCCAGAGAAGTCGACATCTCTTCCCAGTTCACCCGCGGCCTGCGCCTCAACGCGCCTATTTCTTCCGCCGCCATGGACACGGTGACGGATAAAAATCTCGCCATTGCCATTGCGCGGCAGGGCGGCATCGGCATGATCCACAAAAACATGAGCATCGAGGAACAAGCCGACCAGGTGCGCGCGGTCAAACGCTCCGAGGCCGGCATGATCATCGATCCCGTGACGCTGCACCCCGACGCCACGGTGGAACAGGCCCATGAACTCATGCGCCGCTACAGCATCGGCGGCATACCCATCACCGACAAACGCGGCAAACTGGTGGGCATCCTCACCAACCGCGACCTGCGCTTCGAAACCGATTTCAGCCGCCGCGTGCGCGAACTGATGACGAAACGCAACCTCGTCACGGCGCCCCAGGGTACCACGCTGCTGGAGGCCAAACATACCCTGCAACAACGAAAAATCGAAAAACTGCCGGTGGTGGACGACGATTTCCGCCTCGTCGGTCTCATTACTTATAAAGACATTATGAAAGGCGTCAACTTCCCCAACGCCTGCAAGGATGCGTTGGGTCGCCTGGTGGTGGGCGCCGCCGTGGGCGTCACGGCCGACATGACCGAACGCGTGGCCGCCCTCGTCAAAGCCGGCGTCGACGTGGTGACGGTGGATACCGCCCACGGCCATTCGCGCGGCGTACTGGAAGCGGTAAAACGCTTGAAACTCATGTTCCCCAATCTCCAGATCATCGGCGGCAACGTGGCCACCGCCGAAGGCGCCAAAGCCCTCGTGGATGCCGGCGCCGACGGCGTAAAAGTGGGCGTTGGCCCGGGCAGCATCTGCACTACCCGCGTGGTGGCAGGTGTGGGCGTGGCGCAATTGTCGGCCATCTACAACGCCGCCCAGGGCATCCGCGGCTCCGGCGTACCCATCATCGGCGATGGCGGCATCCGCTACACCGGCGATATCGTAAAAGCCCTCGCCGCCGGCGCCGGCAGCATCATGGCCGGCTCGCTGTTTGCCGGCGTGGAGGAAGCCCCCGGCGAAACCATCATCTTCGACGGACGAAAATTCAAAACCTACCGCGGCATGGGCAGCCTCGGCGCCATGCAACAGGGCTCCAAAGACCGCTATTTCCAGGACGTGGAAGACGACATCAAAAAACTGGTGCCCGAAGGCATCGAAGGCCGCGTACCCTACAAAGGCACCGTGGCCGAAGTGATGAACCAATACCTCGGCGGCCTGCGCGCCGGCATGGGCTACTGCGGCACGCCAACGGTAAAAGACCTCCAGGAAAAAGCGCAGTTCGTGCGCATCACCAACGCCGGCATGGTGGAAAGCCATCCGCACAATATCGTGATCACGAAGGAATCGCCGAATTACAGCAGACATTGAGTAACATTGAGTGATTGAGTGATTGAGTGATTGAGTGATTATTTCATACGCCGCCTACGGCGTCGTAACACTCAATCACTCAATCACTCAATCACTCAATCACTCAATGTTACATCTTCCGCAGCAGCAATTGTCCGATTTGGGGTTCCGAGTACAGTTTCATCAGCGCGGGCCGTTTCGACTGGGTGAGTTCCTGGGCCATGGCGAGGCGCAGGTCGTTGGGCAGGAGGTCGAGCAGGAGGAAACGTTTTAGGTTGGCTAATTCCGTTTCTGTAGGATCGCCGTGCTGCACCAGCAGGTGATTGCTCAGGCGCGTGACGACGACGGACAACACATCGAGGCGTTTGGTATCGCCTTCGTGTACGAGCCGGTCGAGCCGGCGGGCGACGGCGTCGAAGTCCCCGGCGCCCAGTATCTCACCGGGCGTGGGCAGGCGGTCGAGGTTGAGGTGGATAAAAGAGATAAAAGCCTGGGTGGTTTCCGGGTCGAGGGCGGCGTCGCCGAGCAGGCGCACCAGGCCGAGGTGCTCGCGCAGATCGCCGAGGGTGCGCAGGCTGTTGAAAAACTGCACCAGCGAGCGGGGGGTGGTGCGGCGCCCGCTGACCAGTTCGGGGTAAGTGAGCACAAAATTTATACCGCGGGGGTCTATGTCATTGCGTTCGGCCCAGCGGGCCCAGGTTTGAGCGTCGAATTCCATGGTGACGTGCAGCATGCGGGTGAGCATGGCCTCGTCGAGGGTGGTCACGGAGTAGTCGCCGCCGTCGGGGTTGGCGGTGCAAACGATCAGCCATTGGGGTGGCAGGCTCCAGGACACCAGTTCGTAATTTTGGAACAATTGCATGATACCGCGCAGGATGCGGTCGTCGGCGCGGTTTACGTCGTCGAGCAGTAAAATGCCGGGGCCGGGGCGCCGGGGCGCCCATTCGGGCGCCACGAACCGGGTAACTTCGCCCCATGCCGCGTCGGCGCTGATCTTCGGCATGCCCAGCAGGTCGCCCATTTCTTCAAATTGCGCCGGGGCGATGTACACAAAATCGCAACCCCGCGCCCGGGCCAGGTCGCGTACCAATTCCGTTTTGCCGATGCCGTGCATGCCCCAAATACAAAGCGGCGTTGGCCGTTCCGGGGTCAGTGCCATCGAATCGAGCGCGTGTTCCAGCAATGTGGTAACCGATCCGGCGCTCACGCGGGCGCCGTAGGTGATATACTGATACGATTGGTTTGAATCTGCCATGATGGTGCTAAACGCGAAAGTACGGGGTTGGTTCGGATTACGGATTACGGATTGTTGAGCGCAGCGAAATCCCGTACACGTAGTGTCGGGACGGATTATGACTTTATTATTAGACGGGCATAAGGATCAATACAATTTAACGATTTTTACGCCGGCAAAAGCAACCATTGAATCATGACTGCAATATTCGTCACGGGCGCCAGCGGTTTCATCGGCGAACGATTGTGTGAGAGACTGGCCGCCGAAGGCAGGCAGGTACGGGCCCTGGTGCGCAATCCGCGCAAAGCCGCTGGATTGAGACAAGATAACATCAGCTTGCTGGAAGGAGACCTGACCGACCCGGAACACCTCAAGGGCGGCATGAAAGGCTGCGAAGCCGTTTTTCACCTGGCCGCGCTGGCAGGCGTATGGCACCCCGACCCGGACGCATTTCACAAAGTCAATATACAGGGCACCCTCAACGTACTGCACGCCGCGCACGCTGCCGGCGTACGCCGCGTGGTCATCACCTCCACGGCGGGCGTCATGGGCGCCACGAGGGATGGCCGGGAAGTGGACGAAAACACCCACCCGGCGCCCGAACTGACCACCGAATACGAACGGTCGAAACTGGAAGCGGAGCGACAGGCAAAAGAATTCGGCGCAAAAACCGGCCTTGAAGTCGTTATCGTCAATCCCAGCCGGGTGTACGGCCCGGGCCAATGGAGCGTGAGCAACAGCGTCACCAGGATGATCCGCTTATATGCGGCCGGTAAATGGCGCTTCATTCCGGGCGACGGGCGCAGTATCGGCAATTACGTCTATATCGACGACGTGGTGAAAGGTCACCTGCTGGCCCTGGAAAAAGGCCGGAACGGCGAACGGTATATTCTGGGTGGTGAAAACTACAGCTTCAACGCTTTTTTCGAGCTGCTGGCCCAAATTACCGGGCGGCGGCATGCCATGTTCCGACTGCCGCTGCCCCTGATGACGGCTTTTGCCAATCTGCAACAACTGCTGGCCGACCAATTCGGACGGCAACCCCTGATCACACCGCCTTTCGTTCAAAAATACGTCCGTCACTGGCCGCTCAGCAGCCGGAAAGCCGAAACAGAATTGGGCTACCGCATAACTCCCCTGGCCGACGGCATCCGGCAAACCCTGAACTGGCTGAATCCGCAATCCGTAATCCGCAATCCGTAATCCGTCCCGACACTACGTGTACGGGATTTCGCTGCGCTCAACAATCCTCAATTCACATGGCTTACCGAAATATCCGTTTGCATCCGATCCTGCGCCTGATCTACCTGACCCTGCGCATCCTGGTTTGGTTTGGGATAAAGGTGTTCTACCGGCGGCGGCTGGTATTGGGCAGGGAACACCTGCGTTTCGACGGTCCGGCCATCGTGATCGCCAACCACCCCTGCACCCTGATGGATGTGCTGAATCCGGCATTGGAAATCCGGCAGGAGATGTTTTATCTGGCCAATTACGGCTTGTTCCGGCACCCGGTATCGAACTGGCTGTTGCGCCGTTTATTTTGTATTCCGGTGATGCGCCGCGAAGACCTGCGGGAAGGTGAAGGGCGCAACAACGAGGAAGCATTCGAACAATCGTTCCAACACCTGGAAAAAAACGGCGTGTTGTTCATTGCCCCCGAAGGCACCAGTTGGATGAACCGCTTCGTACGGCCCATGAAAACCGGCGCCGCCCGGATCGCGCTCGGCGCCGACGCCCGCAACAACTGGCAGCCGGGCGTCAAAATCATGCCGGTCGGCTTGTCGTATTCGGCGCCGCACCTGTTCCGCAGCGACGTGGTGGTACAGTTCGGCGCCCCGGTGTACGCCCGCGACTGGTCGGATGCCTGGGCGCAAAACCAGCACCATACGATAGATCAACTGACACAATACCTGCAAGATCAACTCAAAACGCTGAGTATCCATACCCGCGACGAAGCCGGCGAACAACTGATCACCCGCCTGGAAGAAATCCTGCAAAATGAAAATCCGCTGCCGCAAAATGCCGCCTTCGAACGCTCGCAACAATTGGTGAAAACCGCCCTCGATAATGAACCGCTGCGCGAACAGACCGCAACCTATTTTGAAACGCTTACAAAGGCAGGGCTGAGGGACGCCGGATTGTCAGCGGCTTTGCGAGCCGGCGTCCAGCCCGATACCTTGAGAGACATGGTGTTTTTGTTGATTGGCCTGCCGTTTTTTGCCGCCGGTTACCTGTTCTGGTTTTTACCCTGTTTCCTGCCCTGGTGGCTGAATAAAAAACTGAACTTCTACATCGGTTATTCCTCCACGGTGAAAATTCTGGCCGGGCTGATCGTGTTTCCACTGGCCCTGTGGGGGGCATACCGGGCAGGGCATTATTTTTTTCAAAATGGCTGGCTGGCGCTGGCGGGTACAGGCGTACTCATAGCGTTGGGTTATTTTGCCGAACGGTATATGGATGTTTACCGGCGTTTTCAGGAAAGGCGAAAGGCGCGGCGGGTGGCTAAAAACACCCCGGAATTGTTCGGGCAACTACAGAAACTGCGGGCGGCGGTGTTGGCGGCTATTGGACAATAGAAGTTCTGGCCGGACAAGGCTTCGGGCATGAACCCCTAATTATTCCCCGACAACTTCTTATCCACCCAGGCGGCCATTTTGCTTTCGGCTTCGTCTTTTTCTCTGATCTTCTCCATCCAGCGTTTGGCCACCGGCCAGTTGCGGTCGCGCAAGGCAATCATAGCGCAGAGGGAAAACACGGCGTCCTGCAGGTCGCGGGTGGGTTGCACCTCGGTAATGTCGCGGAAAGTCATAAACGGGCCGCTGCCGGCCAATCCGCCGCCTTTGAGAAAACGAAAGCCCATTTTCACCCGGATGGAATCCTTGTCGAACGCTTTGTATTTGCCGTAGATGACCAGGTCGGCTTTGCAGCGCCGGCCCAGTTCCTCGGCGTTTTGGGAATAGTCGCCGGCCATTTCGCGGGTGGAGAACTTTATCTCCGCGGGAATATTTGCTTTTGCCGTAAGGGTTTGAATGTTGTCCTGTATGAGCAGGGCCGGTTTGGCATCCCTGCCGCCGAGGTTGTCGAACGGCACAATGAGGACATGCAGGGCAGCCCTGTTAGTGAATTCCGGGCAACCCACAGGTTTACCGCGCAATTTCCACCAGGCAAAAACAGCTACGAGCAGTAGAAATACGCCCCCTGCCAGGTACAACATTCGCCGGCTGCCGGGATTCGAAACTGTGGCCGGCGCCGGTACTTTCCCGGCCTCAAAATCGTCGAGCACGGCCAGCAGGGTATCCGTAACGCGGCTGTATTCGCGCTGCGCTTCCTGAAAACTCAGGATACCTTTCAACTCCTGCTGCCGCACGGCGTTGTAGCTGGCTTCCACCACCCGCAGCGTGCGCAACAGGTTGTCTTTATACACGTTGTCTTTTTCCAGCAGGCCGATGAGCGTTTCGAGCGCTTTGCCCGTTTCGCCCCGGCGCAGGAGCTCGCGTATGGCTTGTACTTCCATGTGGGATCGGGTTGAAAACAAGGCGAAAGTAGGGCATTTCTTTTTATCCTTTCAATTGAAAATTCAATCCGATTTGCGCGTAAAAGCAGTGAAATATAGCAAAGTGAGAATCGCTGGCGAAAAAGAAATTACATTTGTGTTTTAATTTAAGTCAACATATATATGCAGGAGCAACATATACGCCTGGATCGCAGCGTCCTGACTATCGGCGATTTAATGGATCAAGACGCCAAGGCCGAAGCGCGATATTGGCTTACCAGATCGCCGGCAGAACGGCTTATGGCCCTGGAACAACTCAGAATGCGTCTTGCCAATTATGATAACATTACATCCCGACTTCAGAGATTTTATACGATTACTGAACTTATACCAGGCTGATTACCTGCTGATTGGGGGGTATGCCGCTGCTTTACACGGACACATCCGCTTTACACAAGATATTGACATTTGGATTTATACCTCCCCTGAAAACGTGGAAAAGGTAATTCTGGCTCTAAAAGAATTTGGACTTAACCAAGCCGAAGAATTACGGGATGTTTTACAAAAAGAATTGCGCGTTATTGGGATGGGCGTCCCTCCGGTACGAATTGAAGTAGTAACCACAATATCCGGTGTTGATTTTAAAGAATGTTATTCAAACAGGTTAACCGCGGATATCGAAGGCGTTTTGGTAACATATATTTCTCTTGCTGATTTGCGCAAGAATAAATTGGCAAGCGGCCGTCCGAAAGATTTGGCGGACCTGGATGCTTTACCGGAATAATTTTGCGCTCATTCGTTCAAACAGTCCAGAAGGCTCTCCCGCCACCACCGTATCTGCAACCCGAATATTTCTTTAATTTTCCCCTTATTCAGCACGCTGTACGGCGGTCTTTCCACCGGCGTGGGAAAGTCCTTCGATTCGATGGCATTTACCCGGCAGGGCAGTTTTTTTATTTCAAAAATGGCTTTTGCAAAATCGTACCAGCTGGTGACGCCCTCGTTGGAATAATGCCAGATACCCGCCACCGCGGCCCGCTCTACTTCCCCCTTTTCCACTTTTTGCACGATCTGCAGCACCGCACTGGCCAGGTCGGGCGCATAGGTGGGGGTGCCCACCTGGTCGAACACCACGCCGATAGCAGGCCGTTCGGCGCCAAGGCGCAGCATGGTGACCAGGAAGTTGTTTCCGTACAGGGAATACAACCAGGAAGTGCGGATCACCATGGCCAGGGGGTTGGCCTTCAGCACGGCGCGGTCGCCGGCCAGTTTGGTGCGGGCATACACGGCTTTCGGACTCACGGGGTCTTCTTCCCGGAACGGCACGTTTTGCCGGCTGTGATACACGTAGTCGGTCGAAAAATGGATGATGGGAATACCCAGCCCGGCGCAGGCGGCCGAAAGATTCCGGGCGCCGTCCACATTCACTTTCCGGGCCAGTCCGGGTTCGCTCTCGGCCTTGTCCACGGCGGCATAGGCGGCGCAGTTGATACACCAGTGCACCGGGTGTTTTTTAAAAAAAGCGAATACAGCCCGGCGGTCGGTGATGTCCAGTTCGCTGATATCGACAAATAAAAATTGCCAGTGCGGCCAGGCGGCGGCCAATTGGCGGAAACACTGGCCGAGCTGTCCGTTGGCGCCGGTGAGGAGAATGGTGGTTTTAGTCATCTTTTTTTAATAAAATCAACAAAGCTATCGCGTAAAAAACAGCCAGTGAAAACGCCGTCGCCTGCGCATTCCAGGTTTTGGACTGCCACATCATAAACCATTCGCCACCCACCACCACGAAAGCGCCGAACCACAAGGCCAGCCCCAGCAAAACGCCTTTTACTGCCGACCCTTTTGCCGATTCGAAAAGGATGCCAGGCGCGTGTCTTGCCCGCCACATCCGCCAGGCGCCGCGGGCGCAAAAAAGCCCGCTGCCAGCCTCGGCGGCGAT
The DNA here is from genome assembly GCA_937926185.1 of uncultured Bacteroidota bacterium. Classification (GTDB taxonomy): domain Bacteria; phylum Bacteroidota; class Bacteroidia; order Chitinophagales; family Saprospiraceae; genus M3007. The sequence continues at coordinate 14,874 of CALEYM010000653.1, forward strand.
GATCAGCGCGTACGTGCCGTGCAACAAAACCGGATGCTGCACACTGCGCGCCGCTTTCAGGGCGCCAAAGGTATCGCTCATGCCGGCAACCATGCGCACAAATTCAAAATTGACGGCATAATCGAGCAAATTGGTCAGCGCAACGAGCAGGCCGTAGGCCGCCAGAAGGGTGGAAAGAACGAGTTGGGAAAGGCGGAGGTGGGACATTGTTTGTTGATTTGTTGATTTGTTGATTTGTTGATTTGTTGATTTGTTGATTTGTTG
>CALEYM010000654.1 GCA_937926185.1 uncultured Bacteroidota bacterium
ATTTAGCAAAAAGCAAAAGGCAAAGAGCGCCTGCCCTTTGCCTTTTGTATTTTGTTACCGCCGCCGGCTACATCTAAACCCCTCTAAACCTTCTAAACCTCATAAACCCCTCTAAACCTCATAAACCCCTCTAAACCTCATAAACCCTTCTAAACCTCATAAACCCCTCTAAACCTCATAAACCCCTCTAAACCATCTAAACCTCATAAACCCATTTTACTTGCCGCCACGCAGCGCGCGCGGGATTTCGATGGTCGCGATCGGAATTGCGCCGTTGTTGGTTATTTGTACACCTTGGGGCAGCCGGATATCGCGTACCCGGATGGTGTCGTCCAGTTCCATAGCGGAAATATCGGCAAACACTTCGTCCACCACGTGTTCCGGGGTAGTCAGGATATCCACCCGGCGCATTTTGGGTATGAATTTTCCGCCGGCTTTCACACCAGGCGCCGTGCCCTCGAAACGGAGGGGTACCGTGGCTTTGAACGTCACACCGGGCACCAGTTCCAGAAAGTCAATATGCACCACTTCATCGGTAACCGGGTGAAATTGGATAGCTTTGACGATACAACGGTGTTTGTCGCCATTTACGTCGATCTCCGCCAGTTTGAATTGCGAAGTGTACACCAAATGCCGGAACGATTTGGGATCGATGCTGAACTGGGCGGCATCGCCGCCGCCGCTCTTATACATCACCGCGGGCACCAAACCGGTGCGGCGGATTTTTTTAGCCTCCTGTTTGCCGGAATCCTCTTTCCGGTGACCTTGAATGGCAATGATTTCCATTGTTTTTCCCTAAATTTATACCTTTTTCAAAAAGCGCCCGCAAAGGTAGGGATTCCATCCGGGAATTTCCAAAGGTGCTGAAAAAAAGTTTTGATTACGGGATACGGTGCAGGGGTGACCAGGATCACCCCTGCCGGCAATTTGGATTTTGTGCAATCCCGGATCAGGCGAATATTTTTGTAAAAAAAAGGGGGGTATGACGCTGCAAACTGACTTAATGCCCAATTTGCAAAATTATGCCGCCTTTTGCCACTCATTTAAGTGGGGAGAGGTGGAGCGATATTTGGCCGGCCTGTCTGGCGGAAAAGGCCTCAATATTGCCCATGAAGCCGTCGACCGCCATGCCGCCGGCCCTTTGAAAAACACCGTGGCGTTGCGCTGGCTGCGCAAAAACGGCCGGGTGGAAGAAGCGACTTATGCGGAACTGCAACAACGCACCGCCCGCTTCGCCAACGTGCTCGGGCAGCTCGGTGTGAACAAGGGCGACACCGTTTTTTCCTTTGCCGGCCGCATACCGGAATTGTACATCGCTGCCCTGGGCACCCTGAAAAAGACCGCCGTTTTTTGTCCCCTGTTTTCCGTATTCGGCCCCGAACCGGTGTGGCAGCGGCTGAGCCGGGGCAATGCGAAAGTGCTGGTGACCACCACAGCGTTGTTCAACAAAACAGTGCAACAGGTACTCGAGCGGCTGCCCGGTTTGCAGTATATCCTGCTCACCGACGCGGAAACGCATCAATCGGAGCGCATTTTGTCGCTTCCCCTGTTGATGGCGGCGGCCCCGGCTCAGTTCACCATTCCGCCCACCGATCCCGAAGACCCCGCCCTGCTGCACTTCACCAGCGGCACTACCGGAATGCCCAAAGGCGCCCTGCATGTGCACCGGGCCGTACTGACGCACTATATGACGGGCAAATACGTGCTCGATTTCCATCCCGGCGACGTGTTCTGGTGCACCGCCGACCCCGGCTGGGTCACCGGCACTTCCTACGGCATCATCGCGCCGCTGGTGAATGGCGTGACCAACGTGGTGGACGAAGAAGAATTCGACGCCGCACGCTGGTATGCCACCCTGGAAGCCCAGAAGGTGAACGTCTGGTACACCGCACCCACGGCCATCCGGCGCCTGATGCGCATGGATATCCGGCCGCGGGAACAATATAAGCTGGAAAACCTGCGCCTTCTGCTCAGCGTGGGCGAACCCCTGCACGCCGACGCGGTGCTGTGGTGCCAGAAAACCTTCGGGGTGCCCGTGCTCGACAACTGGTGGCAAACGGAAACCGGCGGTATCATGATCGCCAATTTCCCTGCCCTGCCCGTAAGACCCGGTTCGATGGGCAAACCCCTGCCCGGCGTGGAAGCCGCTATCGCCGAAATGAGCGATTCGGACTTTCAACTTATCACAGATCCGGGCAAACAGGGGCATCTGGTGTTGAAAAAAGGCTTCCCCTCCATGTTCCGGGCCTACCTGAACGACGAGGAGCGCTACCGCAAGTGTTTCCGGGGCGACTGGTACGTCACCGGCGACCTGGCCCGCCGCGACGCCGACGGCTACTTCTGGTTCGTCGGCCGCGCCGACGATATCATCAAGACTTCAGGCCACCTGGTCGGCCCGTTCGAGGTGGAAAGCACCCTCACCCAACACCCCGCCGTGGCCGAAGCCGCCGTGATCGGCAAACCCGACCCCAATATCGGCGAACTGGTAAAAGCCTTCGTGGTGCTGAAACCCGGCTATGAAACCTCCGGCGAGCTGCAACTCGACATCACGGCCTTTGCCCGTAAAAAAATGGGCCCCGCCGTGGCGCCCAAAGAAATAGCCTTCGTGGGAAACCTCCCCAAAACCAAAAGCGGAAAAATCCTGCGCCGGCTGCTGAAAGCCCGGGAACTGGGTTTGCCGGAAGGGGATTTGTCAACGCTGGAACAAGGGTAGCACATGAACCGAAGCCATGGAAAAATCACCATACCTCCACCTCCTCTATCAAATGCTGCTCATTCGCCGCTTTGAAGAGAAATGCGCCGAGATGTACGCCAAAACGAACATCCGGGGTTTCCTTCATTTGTATATCGGCGAAGAAGCGGTAGCCGTGGGCGTCACGCAGGCCCTGGCCGGCGACGACTACGTGCTGGCCACCTACCGCGAACACGGCCACGCGCTGGCCCGCGGCATGGACGCGGGCGCCATCATGGCTGAAATGTACGGCAAGCAGGAAGGTTGCAGCCGGGGACGGGGCGGATCCATGCACCTGTTCGACGGTAAAAAACTCTACGGTGGCAACGCCATTGTGGCCGGCCACCTGTCGATGGCGGTGGGGATGGCGCTGGCGGCTAAAAAGCAAAAACAAAATCGGATCGCCTGCTGCTTTTTCGGTGAAGGCGCCGCGGCAGAAGGCGAATTCCACGAGGCCATGAACCTCGCGGCGCTGTGGCAGGTACCCGTCCTTTTCGTCTGCGAAAACAACTACTACGCCATGGGTACGGCCCTTCGTTTCAGCCATGCCGTGCAGGAATTGGAAAAGAAGGGCCCGGCTTACGGCATCGAAACCGCCGTGGCGGACGGCATGGACGTGCTTGCCGTGGAACGCGCGGCCCGCGAAGCCGTGGAAAAAGTCAGGGCCAGGGGCAAACCGTATTTCCTCGTATGCAACACCTACCGCTTCCGCGCGCACTCTATGTTCGACGCGGAACTGTATCGCAATAAAAGCGAGGTGGAGGAATGGAAAAAACGGGATCCTATTCCCAGGCTGAGCGATTTTTTATTGATTAAAAAAGTGATCACCGAACAGGATGTACAGGATTTGGAAAACCGCGTGGCCGCCGAGGTGCAAAAAGCCGTGGATTTCGCCGAAGGGGGCACTTGGGAACCGGTGGAGCAACTCACCAAATTCGTCTATAGTTCGGATTAACCAGTACGCTACGTTTGTTTCGTAAACGTGGGAAATGTATACAGGAAGCGTATGATAAACCAAAAGGATAGTTATGGGCGATAAAACAGGTATATTAATCACCTATCGCGAAGCCTTAAAACAAGCCCTTCGCGAGGCCTTGCTAAGCGACGACCGCGTGTTTCTCGTGGGTGAGGACGTGGGCCGCTATGGCGGCGCATTTGCCGTGAGCAAGGGATTGTTGCAGGAATTCGGCCCCGAACGCATCATGGACGCGCCTTTGTCAGAATCGGGTTTTACCGGCGCCGGTATCGGGGCGGCCCTGGCGGGCATGCGGCCCATTGTGGAAGTAATGACCGTCAACTTCAGCCTGCTGGCCATGGATCAGATCGTGAACAACGCGGCCACGCTGCTGCACATGTCGGGCGGGCAATTGAACGTGCCCGTGGTGATCCGCATGGGTTGCGGCATCGGGCGCCAACTGGCAGCCCAGCACTCGCACAGCTGGGAGCCGCTGTATGCACATATTCCAGGCCTCATCGTCCTGTCAGTCGGCACCCACGAAGACGCCCGCGGCATGCTGTTGTCGGCCCTGAAAAGCCCCGACCCCGTGGTGATTTTTGAATACACGTATATGCTGAACCTGGAAAAAGAAATTCCCGCCGATGCCGGCGCGGTGGATATTACCCGTGCGAAAGTCCGGCGGGAAGGCAGGAATATTTCCATCATTACCTACGGCGCAGGCGTGTACAAAGCCCTGGATGCAGCCGCCGAACTGGCCGCTGCCGGTATCGAGGCCGAAGTGCTGGACCTGCGCGTGCTGCGCCCGCTGGACGAAGCAAGCGTTGTCGCCTCGGTGGCCAAAACCCACCGCGCGCTGGTGGTGGAAGAAGCCTGGCGCTCCGGCGGTTTTGCCGCCGAGATTTCGGCCCGCATCATGGAAAAAGCTTTTTACGAACTCGATGCCCCCGTGCAGCGCCTCTGCGGCGTGGAGGCGCCGATCCCCTACCCCAAACACCTGGAAGACGCCTCGGTGCCGCAAATAGCAGACATTGTAAATGCCGTTAAAAAAATGATCAGGCCTTAGTGCCAGCCCTCAAATCAACAAATCAACGCATCAACGCATCAACAACCATGATCGAATTCCGCATGCCCAGCCTGGGCGCCGATATGGAAGCCGGTACCCTCCGCGAATGGAAGGTTAAGCCCGGCGACACCGTGGAACGCGGCGACATCATCGCCGACGTGGAAACCATGAAGGGCATCATCGAAATTGAGGTGTTCGACGCGGGCGTAGTGGAGCAGCTCCTGGTGAAAGAAGACGAAAAAGTACCGGTAGGCACCGTAATGGCGCTCATCCGGCCCGCCGGCGAAACGGCCGCTCCAAAACCGGCAGAACGCCACGTTTACGAAACTTTTAAAAGTATCGTAAACGTTAAAGAAGAAATCCCGCCCGTTCCGGCGCCCGTGCACGAGGGCCTGCGCGCCTCCCCGCTGGCCCGGCGCATCGCCGCTGAAAATCACCTTGATCTTTCAACGGTTCAGGGTAGCGGCGAAGGCGGCGCCATCACCCGGGAAGACGTGGAAAAGGCCATTGCAGAGCGGGACATCCGATTGAAACCCCGGCCCGCCGAACCGGCCACGGCTCCCGCTGCTTCCACCGAAAACATCCGGATGGCCGTGGCCGCGGCCATGAGCAAATCGAACCGCGAAATCCCGCACTATTACCTCGAAACCAGTATCGATATGAGCAAAGCCCTGGCCTGGCTGGCCGGGGCCAACCGGCAGCGGCCCGTGGCCAAACGCCTGTTGCCGGTGGTACTGCTCATCAAAGCCACGGCCAAAGCCCTGCGCGAATTTCCGGACCTGAACGCCGTGTGGGAAAACGGCCTGCAAAGAAAGGCGGAGATCAACATCGGATTCGTTATTTCCCTGCGCACGGGCGGCCTGATAGTGCCCGCCATCCGCAACGCCGACAAAAAGAGCCCCGACGACCTCATGGAAACCCTGACCGACCTCATCCCCCGCGCGCGGGCGTTGAAACTGCGCAGCTCCGATCTAAGCGAATCCACCATCACGCTCACCAACCTGGGCGACGACGGCGCCGACGCGGTGTTCGGCGTTATCTATCCGCCGCAGGTGGCCATCGTGGGTTTCGGCGGCATCCGCGAGCAACCCGTGGCCGAAAACGGCCTGATCGGCGTACGGCCCGTACTGCGCGCCACGCTCGCGGGCGATCACCGCGCCACCGACGGCCTCACCGGCAGCCGCTTCCTCGCCGCGCTCCAACAACTGTTACAACAACCGGAAACACTATGACCGATGCCGACATTAAAACGACCATTTTTCAACTCCTGAAACGGATCGCCCCCGATACCGAACCCACGTTGCTGAAACCCAACGACAATATCCGCGACACGCTCGGCATCGATTCTTTCGATGCGCTGCAATTTATCATCGCCCTGAATGAAAAACTGGGCATTGAAATACCCGAGCAGGATTACGGGAAAACGGCGACGCTGGAGCAGTTAACTGCCTATATTAAAACAAAAGAACGATAAATACTGCATGCATCTCCTCATTGGCAACCTTGACGACACCCGCATCGAAATGGCCGAACGCAAAGGTACCGGCCACCCGGACACCATCTGCGACGAAATCGCGGAACACATTTCCGTTGCGCTCTGCCGGTATTATCTGGAACATTTCGGCGCGGTGATGCACCACAATGTCGACAAGGCCCTGCTGGTGGGAGGGCAATCGCAGCCCGCGTTCGGCGGCGGCAAGGTACTGAAACCCATTTCGCTGATCATCGCCGGCAGGGCCACGCATCAGGTCGGGGATAAAACCGTGCCGGTGGCGGAAATCGCCGCGGAAACCGCCAAAAACTGGCTGGCCCGCCATATCCGGCACCTCGATGCGCCAAAAGACGTTCAGATCACACCCAATATCCGCCCCGGCAGCCCCGACCTGGTGGAACTGTTCAACCGCTTCGGCCGGGGCGAAACGCCGCTGGCCAACGACACCTCCTTCGGCGCCGGCTACTACCCGCTGACGCCGCTGGAACAAACGATCATCCGCATAGAAGAGCTGTTGAACAGTCCGGCTACAAAGAAACAACTGCCGTTTATCGGGGAAGACATAAAGGTGATGGGCGTGAAAGACGGCGATAAAAATCACTACACCATTGCCGCCGCTATCGTCGATCGCTATGTTTCGAATGTGCCGGACTATGTTTCCAAAATAAAACAAACAGAAAGGTATCTCAGGGCCCAACTCCCGCTCGACGATGCGGTTTTGTACATCAACACCGCCGACGATTATGCCCGGGAAAGTATCTACCTGACCGTAACGGGCACCAGCGCCGAAAGCGGCGACGACGGGCAGGTGGGCCGGGGAAACCGCATCAACGGCCTGATCGCCCCATACCAACCCATGAGCCTGGAGGCCGCGGCGGGTAAAAATCCGGTGAGTCACGTCGGTAAGATTTATAACTACTTCGCCATGAACCTGAGCCGCGCCATCGTGGAGCAAGGCTTCGCGGACGCGGCGCAGGTGTTTGTGGTGTCTCAGATCGGGAAACCGATCGACGAGCCTCATCTGCTGCAAATCCGCCTGCAAAATATGCAGGCGGAGGAGTCGCAGGTTGCAGCGCTGGCCCAAGAGCGGTTGAGCGGGATAAAGGCATATTGGCGCTCGGTTGTTGCCTGACCCGCCTCAGGGCATTGTATTGTGGGTGTTATCAGCCGCATCGCCGGTGTCGCGGTCGGCGCCCAGGCCGTGTATGGCACTGAGGAGGAGAATGGTGAAGATGATAGATGATTGCGAATGGTTTATTTTCTTGTTCCATCTTTGGCAACTGACGCCTTCCACTTGTTTAGAAAGCGGCTTTCAGTATTTTTATATATTTCATCTCTGTTTTTCTTATATATATAAAAATTTATAACAACTAAAATAATCCACGATATTGCAAGGTATGTTAGATTCCACTTCCAGGCATCTGTAACTCCATTAATTGTAAACTCAAGCGGAAAGAAATACCTTAAATTCCATTCTCCTGTATGGGTAGGAATATCTGCTATTATATGAGAAAGATAACTTAATATAAGTATCTTTTCAAGTCGGAATTTCTTTACTATGGGGACAACTACTAAAACCAGGAATAACAAACTATGCGGCACATCCCAGACAAGGTCAAGCAAGGGCAATTGCCCTCGAAAACCTGTCCAATCTTCATTGTAGGGGATGTAAAAAGGGCGGTCGCACAGGTATCCTAAAGTTAAATAATAGGGTATCTGAAAAAAATCCGGCAACATGGCGGTCATGCCGGCTATACCAACTTTTTTCACATTTGTCTTACAATAAAATTGACCAATAGCACAACCGATTAAACCATGACTGATTATATCCATTAGTCAGCGCAGGTTCGTTTTCCTTTATAATTCCAGCAAACCTCTGAAACTACAACCTCTTGCAATACGATTTTTGCAGTTGCCGTGTAGTTGATAGAAACTGTGCCTTCCCACCAGTTAGCGTAGTCATAAGTTCCATAGATAATAAGTTTTTCACCTTCTTCTCTTACATCCTTTATAGTAACATTATGTTTGTAAGTTGAGATTGACCAATTTTTTTCGTCTCTCTCAATTATTTTATCAATTTGGTTTTTAAGTACCTGGTTTATAGTTTGCGATTTAGCTACGATTGACAAAAAAGTCAATAAAAAAAACAAAGGCAATACTTTTTTCATTGTAAAAAACCGGCACCTGACCAACGGATTGAGGGAATGTCA
>CALEYM010000655.1 GCA_937926185.1 uncultured Bacteroidota bacterium
GGTTTTCCAGCAAAAAATACAATCCTTTTTCGCCAAAGCCAATTCTGGAATCGGTACTTGCCAATAACCGGGCGGTAGATTTAAGCCAGACGCTGCGCCTCCGTCCGGATCAAAATAACCTGAGCGTCAACTTCCTGGCCTTGAACTATAAAATGAATGGCCAAATCCGGTACCGGTACCGCATGGATGGCGGCCCGTGGACGCAAACCGCGAACCGCGCCGTGAATTATGCCGAACTGCCGCCGGGCAAACGCCTGTTTGAAGTGCAGGCGCAAAACGAAGACGGGGTTTGGAGCGAATCAACGGCGCTCAACCTCGTCATCGAGCCGCCCTGGTGGGCTACCTGGTGGGCCCGGACGGGGGCTATTCTTGCCGCGTTTTTACTGGTTTTCGGGCTATACAAGTACCGGACCGGTCAGTTGAAAAAAGAAAACAAAACCCAACGGCAAATGGCGGAGCTGGAGCGTGCGGCCCTGCAGGCCCAGATGAACCCGCATTTCATTTTTAACTGCCTGAATTCCATTCAAAACTTCATTCTTCAAAATGAAAAGCAGGCCGCCATCCAGTACCTGGGGCGCTTTGCCAGCCTGATTCGTAGCATGCTCAACGCCTCCGTTTCCGGAAAAATAATGCTGGAAGAAGAAGTGCAACTGCTGAATAATTACCTCGAATTGGAAAAACTGCGGTTCAAAGAACGCTTCAGTTTTACCGTTGAAATCGCGGAGGATTTAGACCGCTTTGAAACGATGATTCCGCCGCTCCTGCTGCAACCTTATGTCGAAAATGCCGTACTTCACGGCATCTCCGGCAGAGCAAGCGGCGGAAAAGTAGCGGTTTTGTTTTTGAAAAAAGCAAACTGGCTCGTAGTCCGCATTCAGGATAACGGCGCCGGCTTCAATCCCGCAAATACGCAGGAGAACAACCCAAAAACGCATAAATCCTTCGGCATGACGATCACAAAGAATCGCCTGGAGCTGCTCGCTACCGGAAAAGAAAGAAGCCGGGTAAACATAAAAACACGGTATGATGAAAACGGCGGGGTGGCAGGCACGGAGGTTACCATACACATCGAACTCCCGCGCACAAACTAAAACAGATGAAACGAATAGCTATTATCGACGACGAGCCGGATGCCCGGCAAGCGTTGAAAACCATGCTCGACATGCTATGCCCCGACGTTGAACTTTGCGGCGAGGCCGACGGCGTGCAAAGCGGCTATGTCCTCATCCGGCAGCGCCGGCCACACGCGGTCTTGCTCGATATTTCGATGGAAGACGGTACGGCTTTCAACCTGCTGGATAAGTTTCCGCACCCGGAATTTCAAGTCATATTTACGACCGCTCACGATGAATTTGCGCTGAAAGCCTTTCGCTATCACGCCCTGGATTACCTGCTGAAACCCGTCAGCCCGGAAGCCCTGGCGCAAGCGATCGACCGAATTAAGCCGGAACTGCCGGAGGGTATTCCCGCTCAAATCAGTAACCTGCTGGAGAGCGCCCGAACCAGGCAGTTGAACAAAATAACCCTGACCAGCCAGGAAGGTATGGTTTTTTTGCAACTCGATCAGATCGTCCGGCTCGAATCGGAGGGCAGCTATACCACGTTTTACCTCCTGAATAAAGAACGGCACATAATCACCCGCCCCATGAAGGATTTCGAAGACCTGCTTCCGGAACCGGCGTTTTTTCGCTTGCACCAATCGCACATCGTCAACCTGTTTTTTGTTAAAAAAATACTCCGGGAAGACGGCGGGTATGCGCTGTTGGAAGGCGGCGCAAAAGTGCCGGTCGCCCGCCGGCGCAAGGATGCGTTAATGGAAGTGTTGCGGCAGCAAAATCTGTTTTAAAAACTTGCCGGCAGCTGCGGTTGGCAGAACCTTTGACCGAAACGCCGTTGCCCGCGCCGGTGCAGCGCGTATTGATATGAAATTTTATAACCGGCCACAGTTCAACTTTTTACTATAAAAATTTATTTTAACTGATAAACACGCTTTTTTCAGCAGGGCGTTTTTTGTTTAATTATGTCAGCACAACGCCACACCGAACTGATCCGCGCCGAAGCCCAACGTCTGGGTTTCGAATTCGTCGGCTTTGCCCGTGCCGAACGGCTCGATGAAGAGGCCCGCCGGCTGGAAGCCTGGCTCAGACAGGGCGCCCACGGACGTATGGCATATATGGAAAACCACTTCGACCTGCGCATCGACCCAACCCAACTGGTGCCGGGGGCCAAAAGTGTGATTTGCCTGACATTCAATTATTTCAATCCGGAAAAACAACAAGATCCCGAGGCCCCGAAAATCAGTCAGTACGCCTACGGCGAAGACTACCATTTCGTAGTAAAAGACAAACTCAAGGCCCTGCTCGCTTTTATGCAGGAAAATATCGGCGCGGTGCAGGGCCGCTGCTTTGTCGACAGCGCCCCCGTGCTCGAACGCGAATGGGCGCGCCGCTCCGGTATCGGCTGGAACGGCCGCCATACCCTGACCATCCACCCAAAGCGCGGTTCTTTTTTCTTCCTGGCAGAAATCATCTGCGACCTGCCGCTGCTGTACGACAACCCCATCCAAGACCATTGCGGCGCCTGCCGGCGCTGTATCGACGCCTGCCCGACCGACGCCATCAGCCCGGAGGGTTATTTTCTCGACGCCTCCAGGTGTATCTCCTATCTGACGATCGAACTGCGCGACGAGATCCCCGCCGCCTTTAAAGGACAAATGGACAATTGGATGTTCGGCTGCGATGTCTGCCAGGACGTATGCCCCTGGAACCGTTTCTCCAAACGGCACGATGAACCGGCGTTCGACCCCCATCCCGATTTGCTGAAGATGACCGGGCGTGACTGGCAGGAAATCACGGAAGCCGTTTTTGGGAAAATTTTTAAAAAGTCGGCGGTAAAACGGGTAAAGTATTCAGGATTGGTGCGGAATGTCCACTTTCTCACATCCAACCAATGACCTAATGACGTTTAATGACCCAATGACGGTTAACGGCCACTACCCACCCCAGACCGGCCAGCATGGCCAGTGCCGCCAGGAACAACGCCGTTGACGACACCCCTGGCAACGTCAGCACTAATTCCGTACAAACATATCCGCCGATCAGCAGCCACCAGCCGGGCGCTGTTTGTTTCCCGGTGGGAAGCCAGTTTTTTTGAATAAACACGGCTATTAATGCCGCTGTGATCACCCCGATAAACACCAGGTGAAAGTAGGCGATCAGCCAGTTGCGGTTGAGGAATACCATACGACCCAGTCCGGGCCAAAGCGCCAGGGTTTGCACCGCCAGTTTCAGCAGAAAGGAATAAAAAGCGAGTGCGGCAAAGCGGCGCGACCAGGTTTGGGGCCAGGCCGTTGCCCACGAAACGGCCTGCCATACCCGCATCAGGATCAGAGCGCCCCACAGCTGCAACAGCACGCCCGCGCCTGCCAACAGATATACCGGCACGGGCGGCTCCGCCCAAAGCGTACTCACGGCATAAGTGGCGGCACACCCGCCGGCCAGCAGATGCACGGCCGGCCCAAGCCGGCGGTCGCTCGGAGGCAACAGCCGAAGCAGGATGGCCAGCAAGGCAAAAAACATCCAGCCGTTGTACTGGAAGTGCAGGTAGAAATAGATCGCCAGGTTGTACCAGATGGTCGCCTGCCCGCCTTTTGCCATTACATAGCCCAGTGCAAAAGGCCCCGCGGAAGAAATTAGCAAAAAAATGATGGCCCAGCGCAGGGCAGTATAGGCGGGCCCTTCTTTGCCGGCATCAAACCAGAATCGCAGGCCGAGCCAGCCGGCCAGCAACATGTGCAGGGTGGAAAAAGCAATAGAGACAACACCATAACCCTGAATGGGAAATGCAACGGCCATGCCCGCCAGTCCGGCCTGCAAACCCAGCCAAAGCCAGACATATATCCGGGGAAGCCGTTCAGGTAAAAATAGACTCAGCAGCAAGGCTGCCAGCGCATTATATACCCAACCCAGAAACATCAGGTGGGAATGGGCATGGGTCAAAAAACGGAAATTAAATACCACGGGAGGCGCCCCCCAACCCTGCCAGCGAAGCCAGACGCCCATTAGTGCAGCGACCAGCAACCACATCAGGGCCGTTCGGGCAAACCATCGGACCAGGCGGTCGCGGGACATAGGCCTGTTGTTATTTCGGCAGTCTTATTTCATAAGTCTTGCCGGCCTTATTCGTCAGCTTGCCGTCCACGAGCCAGGGATTGTACAGTTTGAGCATCCGGTAGCTGGTACCGTTTTGCGCAGCAAAATCGCCCCAGCTCTCTACGGGGCCGCTTACCAGCACGGTTCTGTACTGCGTGATCGGCTCGTACAAGTGATCTTTCTCGATAGCATATTCGTAATCTTCGGGGTTTTCCATCACTTCCTTGATGGCAACGATGCGGAAGGGGTAACGCATGGTTTCGTCGGCGGCCAGGTTCATGTCGAAGAAGGTGTTGGCGCGTTGTTTGGCTTTTTCCTGGGCGATGCGTCCTGGGCCGCCGTTGTAGGCGGCGGCGGCCAAAACCCAACTGCCGAGTTTTTCCTTTTGCTGGCGCAAATATTTGCAGGCGGCGCGGGTGGCTTTTTCCAGGTGGTAACGCTCGTCTACCTCACTATTTACTTCGAGGTTATACTCCGCGGCGGCGCTTTTCATAAACTGCCACACCCCGCTGGCGCCGGCCGGCGAAATGGCGTTGGAGAGGGTGCTTTCGGCCACGGCCAGGTATTTCAAATCGGCGGGTACGCCTTCTTCTTTCAATATCGGTTCGATGACCGGGAAAAGCGCATGCGCGCGTTTGATGGCCAGGATGGTTTGCGAATGGTAGTACACGTTGCGCAGCAACTCTGCGTCGAGCCGTTGGCGCACGTCGAAGTTGTCCATCGGAAATTTTTCGCCGCAGAAATTAAAGTCTTTGTCCAGGTTAATGGAGCGCACAACCTGCTCCGGCGACGAAATGCCGGAACCACTGTTGTTTCCTTTAAATGAAACAAAAAAAACGCCCGCGAGCACGGTGATCAGGAGTATGTTGAGGGCCAGTAGGGCACGGTTATTCTTCGTGTAATCCATGAGAAAGCGTGATTAATTTTTACAAAGATAACGGTATCCGCCCGGATTATCCTTCTGATTTAGCCTTTTTATACACCGGCACGGTCGAACAGGGTTCCCCAAACATAATACTTTGTGCCACCGGTTGCAGCAGCCGGGTGATTTCGAGGTAAGCAGAGGGCGGCACCGGTTTGTCGCTGCAACCCTTGATCACCAGGCGTTTACCGGCATAATCGGCGGGGTCGAGGGCCGCCAGTTTTTTCAGATAGGCTATCTCGGCGAACTGGTCGGGCGTGCCCAGCACAATGTCCCGCGCATAAGCGCCGGCATAAGAGGCCACCAGCATGTATGCCCACATCGGAATGATCGCATCGGCAGAGCAAAACACGGCGAGGTTCTTGCCGGCATACCGGCTCCAGTCGTGTGCCTTCAACGCCTCGCGGAATTCTTTTTCCTTGAGGATCAATCCCATGAACAAATGATCCTTCAGGTCGAAAGGCACGACCTCGCCCTCCGGATAAAAGGCTTCCAGGTCTATAGTGACCAGGCTACTGTTGGCAACGCGGTTGACTAAAAGTTCTTCCATTTCTGATCTCATTCAGGTACTTCCCCCACCATATTCTCCACTTCCTTAAAGTCTTTGGGTTTAGGCAGATCGGCCAGGGTTCGGATGCCGAGATAGTCCATAAATTTTTCGGAGGTGGCGTACAGCAGGGGGCGGCCGGGGCCTTCGCTACGGCCGGCAATCATAACAAGTTCTTTTTCCAAAAGTTTCTGCAGGGCATAGTCGCAGTTGACGCCGCGGATCTCTTCCAGTTCCGATTTGCTCACGGGTTGTTTGTATGCCACGATGGCCAACGTCTCAAGTGTGGCCTGGGAAAGCCGTTTTTTGGTTGTCTGTTTCAGGTGGACGGCCACCGTGTTGTGGTAGGCGCCTTTGGTCATGAACTGGTAGCCGCCGGCGATATCGACCAGATCAAACGCGTACTGTTCCTGTTGAAACTGTTCGCGGATATGCTCGATGGCCGCGGTAATGTCGGCTTCCGGCACTTCGGCCTGAAATACTTCGTTCAATACCGACTGGATATCGGACAACGCCATAGCCTGCGGCGAGGCAAAGATCAGGGCTTCAATATGTTGTTTCAGCAATTCCATGTTGTAGTGTGGGGCGTCCCGAGACCTCGGGATAATTCGCCTCCCCTTATAAGGGGGCAAAGATAGCGGGTAGAAAACATTCTCCGGCTTAAATTGAGTTCCTGCCTGCTTAGGTCTATGCGGGTTACCTGGACATTGGAAATTCCTTGTTGGATATTGGATATTCCGCTACGTCGGGAGAGCG